>NZ_JBAKFX010000022.1:0-56851 GCF_037577855.1 Dethiothermospora halolimnae
AAATAATTTTCTTGTCAAAAAATAGAAAATGCTTAAAAACTTACTTCTAGTTAAAATTAAGTTCTTAAGCATTTTTCTTTATTTGTGGTCTGGCGAGTTAAAATTTGCTATTTTCCGACAGCCCCCTAGCTCTTCCCTCTGTGGAAGAGCTAATATCTTCCTACAAAGCCTATAAGTACACTATATTATCTAAGATTATATTTAAGAATTACTAACTATTAATGAACTGTCCCTTGCTTAATAATAACAAGAACTCCTAAAATCACTATTGTTTCAATACCTATATAGAAGCTAAAATATTTTTTTACTATACAATATATTTATTTTTTCTTTATTCTTTTCATTCTTTACATTCTTGTCTGTGTCCTTTGGAAGTTTATATGTAGTTCGAATTTCTTTTATTTATATAAATCTATATTGATAGGGGTCTTTATTTTACATAAGTATATTGATGTTTGACTGGTGTATATAAGGTGTTTACATTTGATGGTTATAGAAGGAAATTTTTTATAGCAATCACCTTTTGCCCATTTACTTTTATTAAACTATAACACAATATTAATGTTATGCATCAGACAAACTACTTAATTAATATATATTTATATATACGATCTATCATGGGGGTATTATTATGGATGGAGACCTTATATCTGGATATTTTGATAAATTAGATGAAAAACTAAAAATATATGCTATAAAAATCCTTGATTCCCTTTTTGAAAATAAAAACCAAGGATTAAATGTCAATCAAATAAATAGCATTTTTAATTTCTCTCATAAACACTCAACCAATGAGGCTATCCAGGAATTAAAAACACTAGGCTATATTTTTCATGATAAAGATAAGAGTTATGGCCATGAAAAAAGATACTTTATTAATAAAGCAGGAGAGAAGGAGCTGTTTAGATTTTATAATCGATAAATGTAATGTATGCTCTACATTATAGTCTACTGTATATCGTGAATAATCAGGAATAGTCCTTTTTTCCGTTTCTTCATCGGTTTCTTCCTCTATATCTCCTCCGGCTACATCAAGCTTATTCATTATTTCATCAATTTTTAATTCATAAATATAAACCTCTTCTGCCATCTGAGAATATACTTTTGATTTTTCAAAATCTCTAGAATCCATAGAAACCTTAGTTTTTACTGATATCTTTTCAATGGTATCACTTATAGATTCTTTTAATAATTCGAGACTTTCGCTAATATCTATGGCCTTTTGGGGAAAGTTTGCCTTTATTTGTTCTAATAACTTGTCCATTTTTACTATTTACCTCCCTTTAATATAGATTCTATTTAACATACTATAATTACAACATTAATTTCTATAAAGATTGATTAACATCAATACTGATCATTTTTGATTTTAAATATACATCTTTCTTTAAAGCTTTAAGTTCATATACTCTACATTGACAATAATTTAAAATCTTATTCTTGTAACCTGTAAATTCCTCAATTACCATTCTAGGTATCCCTTCTTGAAACATTTTCATGATAATATATTTACTAACTTTCTTAGTATTGCCTTTTAATATATTATTTTGTATGTAAGTATTAATTGTATCGCTTGATCTAATTTCATTCCCTTTATAATCTACGAATAACTTATCACTATTCGTTTGTATTCTTTCTCTTATTTCCATATATTCTTTAACTTGATATGAAAGATTATCCGGTAAATATACACTATATCCATTATGCTTTATTGTATTATTTGATAAATTGATACATTTTACATCCAATTTATATAAAATATTCACCTTAAAACCAAATGCTAAAATAAACTTTAACATTAAAGCACCAACATATTTTATATGAGCATCATTTCTTTTATTATATAAAAATAAGTCTTCTATATCTCCAATATGCAAGTTAATGTCACAATACTCTATTAATTTTATATATTCTTCATCTGATATTGGTTCTTCTGAAACTCCATAAACTATTATCTTTTCATCCAAAAGTCTATTTATGTATTGGGTAATTTGTGCTGAAAAAGATTCGTTAAAATTCTTATATGACGTCCCCATACTTTTAATTAAATTATCATTTACTATTACTTTCTTATTGGAAAATAAAAACTTTAAAAATTCAGATAAAACTGAAGTATATAGCCTAACTGAATACTCTGCTTTTATTCCTCTTGAACTTATATAATATTTTATACTTTCAAAAACTTTGCTAATATCTAGACCATTTAAAATAGTATCTAATGTGCTATCCTGTACTTTTTCATGCGCATACAGAAAATCATGAAAAATTTCCAGTTTAGATCTGTAATTATTTACTGATGCTTCTTTTAAAAAGCCTTCCTTTTTTTGATAATCTAAAAACTCTTCTATATATATTTTTAATTTCATTTTTCCCCTCTCCTTGCTATTATTTATAACACCATATTTACAATCAAAATTATAGTTTTATGTAAAGTTTTCACTTTAAACTTTTAACAAATTATTTTCAGCTAATTATTTGATTATCAAAATAATCCGTAAACACACTAGTAACAACATCTCTCCATTTTTTAGGGATGTCATCCCATTTCCCCCAATTACTAGAATGGCAAAATGCTTTATATGGTTTTTCATAGCTTGTTTTATACCCTAGTAAATCCTCTATACATTCTTCTAACATTATCCTAGAATCTTCTGCCCCCAATGCGTCAACAATGGGCCTATTAAAAGATTCGGCTTTTTCAGTTCCACCATCTCTATCATGGATTACAAAAACATTTATGTTCATTGATTTTAAATACTTGACTAATGATATTATTACAGCTTTCCCTCTGGCTTTAATAATTTGAACTTCTGATAAAATTTTTCTTCGAATTTCATCTTCAATTTTATTTATAGTCTCTTTTAACACTATCTCTTCTGTATCACCTTCCACAATTATTACTTTTTTCGCAAAAAATACTCTAGATATATAATCATCCATCTTCAATAGCATTTTAACGTAACTCTTGTCGTGACTTGAAAGCTCTTTAAACTTTTCACTAATATTAAATGGATATATATTTACATCATTATTATCATTAATTATAAAATTATTTAAAATTTGACGTGGTTTTCTACTTAGATCTATCATATATGGAGAATGTGTAGTGCATATTATTTGTGAATTTTCACTAGCTAGTTCATAGATTATATCTCGCATCTGATTAGCAGCATTTGGGTGTAAATAAATTTCTGGTTCTTCAAAACCAATTATTAGATTCCTATTACTTCTACCTTTCTTTTTAATAAAATTTTCCCTATATCTCAAAAGAGAAAAAACTGTAGCACGAATCATTCCCGTTCCTTGATAGGATACTTTTGTTAAAACATTACTCGCAAGCTTTATGTCAAACTCTGGTTTTAACGCAGTGTTTGGATCATTTAAATTAGCACTGGCATGCAACCTTGTATTAGGAAACACTCCATTAAGTATATAGTTTAAATCTGACATCATTTCTCCAAATTGACTTTCTTCATCACTAGGATCTAATTCACTACATAGTAAATTTAAATATTTTTGAGCTTGTTGAAAATTCTCTGAAGTATCTCTTACCTCCTCAAATAAATCTTTCATGATCTCAATCATTGCACCTTTCTTTCCATCTTCGCCTATTTCTTCTGCACTATCTTGAGCTGGTATAATTATACATTTAGGCAATTTGCTTAAAACATTCCCTACAATTCCACCTGGATTTTCATCCCAAACTTCCTCTGTAGTATCAACATCCCAAATCTCATTAATTAAATAAATTTGCTCTTTTTGTTTTTTTGTTAAATTTTTATCTAGTTTAACTTCACCAAGTACATCTTCTATTATGCTTTCATCTAGCCCTACTTCTATAAAATCTTTTGGGTTCTTGCATCCCTCATAGCTTGTCTTTAATTTTCGTTTATTAGAAAGCATTTCAACCATTGCATTTTTACCAACTTCAAAGGTCTTGCAATATACTATTTTAAACCCAGTAGAATTAATATCGGAGTCGTCATTGAGAACTCTACCTTTGAACCCCTTCCAATTTTCCGCTTCCTTAGGTACATTTATAAATTCTCCTGTTAAAACTATCTTATCTGACTTTCTAATATTGGTATTTGTTTCAGTGTCAAATGCCATACAAAATTCATCTTCTTGTAGCTTATTCTCCCCAGAAAGTAAAATTTCGATTGCACGTAATACACTACTTTTCCCGACATTATTCTCTCCAATTAAAAAAGTCGCATCACCGAAACTAACTGTAGTTTCGTTACATCTTCTAAACCCTTCAATTTTTAATGAACTTAACTTCATGCTTATCACTCCTTATATTTTACTTCTCCACTTTAGAAAATTTAAGATATCTTTTAATGCAGACTATAATAATGACCCATTTATTATTATCACTAATAATATTTCTTTGCTATTATATTCTTTTTTTATGTAAAAACAGTTATACTTTTTATAATCTGCACCAAAATAATTACTATTATATCCATTCTATACAAACTATAACATGTCCTTTCAAAAAAAAATAAAAAAGTAGCAAAATTTGCTACTTTTTCATCTGAATAACTTGATTTTTTTATAATAACCTATTCTTCTGCCACCTTATCATATCCATATTGTGGATTATAAACAACTTCATCATTTTCTTCATATACCCTATCAACAAATTTATCATAACTATTCGTTTCCATATATTCAGCTTCCGTTTTTATTGCTTTAAAGTGTTGTTTAGCACATTCTATTTTAGACCTTTCTTTGCCTCTAAGATCTTCATTTAAGGTACTATATTTTGTTTCAACTACAAAGTATACTTTTTCTTCTCCATCTTTATCAAAAAGTACAGCCCAGTCAGGATTATAGGAACCTAATGGAGTATCGATTTTAAACCAATTAGGTAGCTTTGCATAAACTTTGACATGGGAGTCTTTTTCAAGTCTTTTAGCAAAGGTTTCTTCTACCTCTGAATCATAAACCACATACTCATATGGATATTTATCCTCATGTAAATTAGCCTTCATCATATTCTTTTCTAAGTATCCTGTAAGCTCTTTGTTTTCAAATAATTCTTGAGTGTAGTATTCATTTTCGCCTAATCTTCTATACTTAATCCCATCAATAATCATATACTTCATTTTTCTCTGTATTATATCGGCAATTTCATCCATATATTTTTGAGGATTTTTTAAAAATAATTTTATACTTTTGGAACGAATAAGTATTTCCACAATAGTTTTTCTAGTTAGATTAGTTTTATTTTGTAAATATGTTATTATATCAGGTAACTCATACTGGGGATCGTCTACTATAACTAATTCACGATTCAATTCCTCTGCTGATGTTCCAGCCTCATTTATATCTACCTTCGCCTTAGCGTAAACTAATTTTGCTTTGCCAATATGAAGATTATCTCTTATATCTAGAATACATTCCTCTATCAATTTTTCTTCATCAAATTCCACTGAGTATGTTGTTTTATATTTTATCTTATTCCATAATTCTTTAAACTTAGGGCTAAGATAAACTTTCTTATTAAGTTTCACTGTTTTCTTTTTCGAGTTATCCTTAATATTAAGATTTCCTGCAACTTTTCTTAGTTTAGAAACTATAGCATCTTTTGCTTTAGAAAATTCATCTGGTATTTGAACATTATTATCCTTTAAATCTTTTTTAAGTTTATCCTGTATTTTCCCTTTGTTATTTATATAATCTTCATCTAATAAGTGCTCCCATAGTTTCTCTGATTTTTTTTGTCCTAAATTTTTAGGAGTATCATCTTCTATTATTTTTATGTTTGCAAAATAATGGTCTTCTACTATTCCAAATTTAATACCCTCTTCTTTTTCAATTTCCTTCTGTAACCCCATAACAAAATCTTCATAGGATTGATTGGCCATTACAGTTAGTGTATTTACATCAAAGCCTTGTATTCTCTCCCCCTCTTGATTTACAGCTAATCTTAGTCCCCTTCCTATCTCTTGACGTTTTTTAACTTCAGAGCCAGTCTCATTTAATGTGCAAATCTGAAATACATTTGGATTATCCCAACCTTCTTTTAATGCACTATGGGAAAAAATAAATCTAAGGGGTTCTTCAAAACTGAGTAATCTTTCTTTATTTTTCATTATTTTATTAAAAGTAGATTCATCTGCCTTATTAGCTCTAAGTTTTCCCTTTTTTGTTGTTCTACTATCCTTAAACCTTCCCTTTTTATCTATTGAAAAATATCCATCATGTACAACCTCAGCATCGTATTCAATATCCGTTTCCTCTAATAAATCATTGTATTTAGGCATACTTCTGACTTTTTTATACTCTTCCTCAAACCAAAGAGCATATTTCCCTTTTTGAGGATTCCCGTCTTCATCATAATATCGATAATTTGAAACCCTATCTATAAAGAATAAACTAAGTACTTTTATTCCCTTTTTATTAAGAATAACTTCCTTATCAAGATGTTCCTGTATTGTTTTTCTAATCTGTGCCCTTTTCACTTCATCATCGGATAGTCCCTTTCCCCTTACTTCTCCAAGTTCAATTGGGTCTTTACTGGAAAAATATACAGATTCGTAGCCTTCTTTAGTATAAATATCTGTAATTTGATATCCTTCATAAATATCTCTATATCCAGAGGCCTCCCATAAATCATCTCCAACAGTAAAGGTCTTAATTTTATAATCTATTTTATTACCTTTTTGTATACCTAGTTTAATTTTAGCTGTAATAGGTGACTTTTTATTATCTACGCTAATAAGCTCTAAATAAGCATCATTGTCGCTATCTTGAGAAGTGATAGAAGCAACTTCTATTTGTTTTACAAGTTCTTTTTCATAGGCATCAATTGAATCTAATCTATATAGCATATTATGCTTGTCCACATGGGTAGCTGAATACCTTAGTGTGCATAGTGGATTTAGAGAGTCAATTGCTTTTTTAGAGTTAGATGTAGTATCAACACTTTGAGGCTCATCAATAATAACAATGGGATTAGTCTGGCCTATTAATTGAATCGGCTTCATCCCACTTAATCTATCATTTCTCCTATGAATAATATTTGCCTTAGTTTCCTTAGTGGGATCTGTAAAGCTTTTTCTAAATGCATCAATATTAATAACCATAATTTGTATACTGTCACTTATAGCAAAATTTCTGACTTGTTCTAATTTTTTAGAATCATAAATAAAATAATCATAGGGAATATTCTCATATAATCCTTTAAAATGTTCCTCTGTAATCTGTAAAGTCTTATATACCCCTTCTTTTATAGCTATCGATGGAACTACAATTACAAATTTTGAAAAACCATATTTTTTATTAAGCTCAAATATTGTTTTTAAGTATACATAGGTTTTCCCTGTACCAGTTTCCATTTCAATAGTAAAATGATAATCATCTTTTTTTAATTTTTTAGTTTGTTTAATCCCATTATTTAGCTGTATTCTTCTTAAGTTTTCTAAAATATCATCTTCATCAGTAACCAACTTATTACTTATACCCTTTGTAGTATTTATCATACTCATTTGACTATCCAAATTTGTTACAGTAAAATTAGACTGAGCAAGGGGTTGTCCCTCAAAAATGTCTACAACTGCCTTTACAGCTTCATTTTGATAGTCTAAATTAGATTTAAATTTAAACTTCATTATTAACCCCTCCCTTCTATATACTTAATACTTCATCTATATCATTTGTCTTTAATAACTGAAGTGCATTAGTCTTAACAGATGAATCTTTAAAACCATTGTCTCTAAAAATAATACTAGTTTTAGCAGGTTCTAACTCATCTTTATAATCAATAATTCCTTTTATAATATCTAATGTTATCTCCTTATCCAAACATACAAATAGTGCTCCATATCCTATGGAATATACCTCTTTACCTTCTATATTCCTACTTTCTATTGGTGCTGTTAAATCAATACCATACTTTAACATAACTTCATATAAAATATCCTCTTCCGTTCTTCCTTCAACAAAATTATCCACCATGGTCTTTAAATAGTCCTCTAAGTCCTCTCCATCGGCTTCCCATTTTCTTATATTTGAAGAATCTAATTTAAAAACCTTAAACCCAATATCAAGGTCTTCTATTCCTTCTTTGTCTTTATTTTCTTCTATAATTTTATCCCCTGCTCTTCGAATACGTTCTTTACCTATTTCACATATGTTTTTATATCCTGATTTATAAGCTTCAGACTTTTCATCTGTGGGTTCTGGTAATTGTACCATTATATATTTACGATTACCACCATCTTCAGCATTAAGTTTCATAGTGGCGTGTGCTGTTGTTGCAGAACCGGAGAAGAAATCTAATACTATATCCCTCTCTTTTGATTGTGTTGATATAAATAACATTCTTTCTATTAGTTCTAAAACCTTAGGTGTCTGAAAGACGTTTTCGGGCATAACTTTTAACAATTGTTTTTTAGCTGTTTGAGTATCCCCTACATCTTTTCTATACCAAATAGTTAAAGGAGTTATACCGCCTTTAACTTCAGACAAAAACCGTTTTAATCTTGGAGTGTTATTACCATTTTTCCCAAACCAAATTCGGTTATCTTCTATCAACTCTTGAATCCTATCTTTGGAAGTCATCCAGCATCGTCCTGCAGGTAACTCTATGACTTTCCCGGAAGGCGTAGTAATAGGAAAATCATATTCAGGTGAATAAGTTTTAACGGATAAATCACTTGAAGCCCATGGTCCTCTTGGATCATCATCTGGGTTCTTATACCTTTTATTTTGTTCTTTTGTTCTAGGCAATAAGTTAGGTCTCCAAATTTCTTTGTTTTTTGCATATAGTAAGACATAATCATGATTAGCACTTAACCATTTAGCATCATTTTGTGGTGAAAATTTCTTTTCCCATATTATTGTCGCAATAAAATTATCCTCTCCAAAAATCTCATCACATACTTTCCTCAAGTTATGAACCTCATTATCGTCTATACTAATAAATATAACTCCATCATCTTTTAGCAAATCCCTAGCAATTCTTAATCTTGGATACATCATATTTAACCAATCAGTATGATATCTTCCATTCTGTTCTGAATTAGTAGAATATTTATTTCCTTCTTCATCTACTTGTTCAGTTAATTCCAAATAATTTTTCAAATTATCTTTATAATTATCCTTATAAACAAAGTCCTTTCCTGTGTTATAAGGAGGGTCTATATAAATCATCTTTACTTTATTATAATAAGATTTTCTAAGAAGCATAAGGACTTCTAAATTATCCCCTTCTATATAAAGGTTCTGGGTATCCTCCCAATTTTTACTTTTTTCTTTACAAGGTCTTAATGTCCCTGTGGATTGGGCTTGGGATAATCTAAATGCTTTATCCTTTCCATTCCAAGTAAAGTTATAAAATTCGTCTTTATCTTCCACGTATTCTCCAAATACTGATTTTAGTTTATCCAAAATTATTCCTTCTTCAGTAAACACTTCAGGAAACAGTTCCATCAGTTTCTTCTTATTCTCTGATACAATATCCACACTTGTGTTATCAAGCGGTTTCATTTCTACTTTATCCATTGAAATCTCCCCTTTATTTGTTTAGTTTGCTAATTAATTTATCCCTTTGTTTTTCTAGTTTTTTTATTTTAATATTTAAATCAATGGTCTTACTTATCTGTCTTTCCTTTTTAATTTTAGACTTTAATTTATCTATTTTTTTCTTTATTCCCTCAATACTATCAGTAATTTCTTTTACTTCATCTGCATCCTTATTTTCTAATGCTTTTAAGTCATTTTGATAAATAGATGCATTATACAAATTAATGGCATTTATAAAATCAGAATAAAATTTATAAAAATTAGCATAGGATAATTTGCTAATATCAATACTTTTAGTAAAAACTTTATCCCTATATTGTAGTTTATTTGTTTTTATCCAATCTGTAAAGATTAGTTCTTCCACTGTATTTTTACTCTCATCTACTTTATTAGTTCTTTTATGCCCTACATTTATCAAAAACGAATCTTTATAAGAAAATACCAAAATTATTGGATAGGGAATAGTGCCTTGAATAATCTCAGCAATTCGTTTGCATTTAGAGTCTTTTTCTAATATAACTTCTATTATAGCTATTTCATCATATTCCCTAATATCATCTTTATAGGTCTGTATGTTAATAGTATCTTCCTTAAATGAATACCTCCATATTATCTTATCTATACAATCTTTAAATATCTCTTTATCTCTAGTGTTCATTGAACTATTTTCATAAAAAAGTTTTTTAAAAATTGTATTTCCCACTTCACAGCTTTTTGGTATGTCCATAGCTTTATATAAAATATTCATTCTATCCACCTACTTTATTATTAAAAATGAGATTAACTCAAAATCTTCTATTCCACTAAATAAACTTTTCTGAAGGGTTGTCCCGCCTTTGCTAAATAAACTAGCTACACCCTTTTCTTCTGTTTTTCCTATAATATTATTTATGGCATCTTCTAAAAGCTCAGAGTATTTTCCCATATGTCTGCCTTCTTTTGTTTCGCTATTAAAGTGTTCTGCCAAATCATAAAGCACTTCTTCTTTGCCACTACATAGTTTCTTATAAAAATCTAATATTTTCTTTGTATGAAGGTAATTAAATCTTACTGTTCCATCATCATAAATATAAACCATATAATATGGATATAATGGATTATGCTCCTGGGGTTTTGCCAATTCGGTAACTTGCTTTAATGTAAATATTACACCAGGCTTTATATTTTTCTTTAAGCTTTCATCTTCAACTGTCGAAATAGCATACATACCCATCGGGGCTTTTTCAAGCTTGTTTTTATTTTCTTTCATATACTCCATTAAGTCCATTTTAAAATCATTCATAGTAAGATCCGTAATGCTAATCCCACCTGAAATATCTTCAAGGTCAATAACCTCTTCTTTTAATTGTTTAAGTTGTTTTTTTCTATATTCAAGATCATTCATCTTTTTCTTCTCATCAAAATCAATGACATTTTCTTCTCCTGTGGCAGAAACATCTAAAAGCACCATTCTTCCTGTTACCCTTGCTTCTAAGTTTATATATTCATCTAAATCCATATTGGGCCAAAAGTTTACTAACTGAATAAAGTCATTGGTTGACCCTAAACGATCTATACGACCAAACCTCTGTATTATTCTAACTGGATTCCAATGAATATCATAGTTGATTAAATAATCACAATCTTGAAGATTTTGTCCTTCAGATATACAATCAGTGGCTATTAATAAATCTATATCCTCTTTAATATTTGGATAAATCTTATCCCTTTCTTTTGATCTAGGTGAAAAATTAGTAATAACAGAATTTAAATCCTTCTTTTTTATAGCATTAAGGGTGGTCTTATTTTTCCCCCCTCCTGTAACTAATGCTGAGTGTAATCCATATTTTTGAAAAATCCATTTTGACAAATTATTATATAAATATTCAGCGGTATCAGCAAACGCAGTAAACACAAGCACTTTATTATTGCTATTATTCAATGGATTTTCTATTTTTTCTTTAATTAAATCTTTTATCCTTTCAAGTTTAGCATCCCTTAAATGGGTAATTTTCGCAGACTCTATTAACAATTCTTCTAGCTTGTCTCTATCATCTTCTAAATCTTCCCTCCACCTTATTAAATCCATATCCTGAAGTAAAACCTTAATTTTATTCCCTATAATCAAATCTTCATAAACTGTGTCTTCTTCATCTATATCTAAAATATTTAGTTCCCCATAATACTCAAATTGTTTTTCGTCAATCTTTTTAAGTATATTATCAATCCGTTTTAAAAGTTTTGAAATTGTCATGCCAAATGAATGTATAGAACTTTCCATGCGCTTTAAAATATTTACCCTCATCAAATTGACTAATGCCTGTTCCCGATCAGTTTGTCTAAATATTGACTTCCCTTCTTGCACCTTTATATCATACTTTTCGCTATACTCTACCTGTTTTTCTGGAAGTAAATATTTAAGAGGTGAATAGGAAGCCATATTAAGATTTTTTATCATTTTATTTACATATTTAAGGGGTGGAAAAATATTAGACTTATCAATATCTGCATATATATTTACCGGTTTCTTTCTTGTGGGAAATTTCCCTATTTCACTTATATTGTAATATTTTTCTATATGCTTTCTAGATCTAGCTATGGTTACTGTATCTAAAAGTTTAAAATAATCCATATTCATCATTTCAACAAAAACATCGACAGTCCTTTCTTCATCGGGCAATTGAGACCATTTATTAAATACTAACTGAGACTTTCTTAAAGTCTGTTCTATGCTTATGATGCCCTCTGATTGTAAAGCTTTATCATTTCCTTCTGTAATAAAAGCGATTTGATTTTTTAAGTCATTCATCTTGTTATTTACAGGGGTGGCTGAAAGCATTAATATTTTTGTTTTTACACCAGATTTTATTACTTCATTTAATAGTCTAGAATATCTCGTTACTTTATTTTTCCGTGGATTATTATTTCTAAAATTATGCGACTCATCAATTACTATAAGGTCATAATTTGACCAATTAACTGTTTCTAAGTTAATCTCTCCAGAATAGCCACCATATCTACTCAAATCTGTATGGTTTAAAACATCATAATTAAATCTATCATCTAGTAAAATATTACGTTTATCATTCATAGTATAGATTGTCCAATTTTCTCTTAATTTTTTAGGTGATAGCACTAATACTCTATAGTTTCTAAGTTCATAATATTTAATAACCCCCAATGCTGAAAATGTTTTACCCAAACCTACTGAATCAGCAATTATACATCCATTGTATTTTTCTAATTTATCTATAGCCCCAATGACTCCATCTTTTTGGAATTTATATAGTTTGTCCCAAATGATGGTATCTTTAAATCCAGTCTTAGTTTTTACAATATTTTCTTCTGTTAATTCATCTAAATAGTTTTGAAATATATTATATAAAGTAATAAAATAAATAAATTCCGGAGTATTTTCTTTATATATTATTTTCATTTGTTTTAGTACTTCTTCTTTTACATCTTCAACCTGGGCTTCATCTTCCCAAATTTCATTAAATTGCTCGATAAATTGATATGTAGCTTCTTTTCCTTTTATACATGCATTCATATCATTTCTACTTGAAGATGTGAATCCTAATCCATCAGCAGTAAAATCTACGGTTCCATTTATGGACACATTAGTATCACTATTTTCCACATAAATTAATCGTTGTTGCGCTGGGTTAGCCTTTTTTAATGACTTTATCTCAACTTTATCTTTTAACCATTGGGCACATTCCTTAGCTATATGGGCTTGATTTAACTCATTTCTCATTTTATCTCAAATTCATTACCTGATAGTTTTTTTTCAGAATGTCGATCTATGTAATATTGTCTAGTTAGCTCTTCTTGCTTTTTTGTAAAACTAGGCTCAGTAAATATAAATCTCATATTATCTATTTTATTTAACTCTTTATAAAGTTCATTATATGCATATATAGTAAAATAGGCTGAAATAACTGAAAGCTTTGAGCCCTTTTTAATACCCTTTTTTAATTCTTCCCCCACTTTGCCATTTTTCTTGTTATCTAACATCTTAAAGTTCTGCATATCTAGTCATCCCCTATAATAATCTATTTCTATTATTTTTTAATATCTATAGTTCTTTTTTAATTACTATAGTATTTTAGATATATACATTCTTCTACATGAATCAATAAATTCCCTTTTTTATTATTTGTTATTTTATATGCTTACAGACTTCCCTCACTCTTACCCCTCCCCCAAAAACAATACCTCAAATACCCACTCCCCTCCCTATCAACCTCAAACCCTTGTCCCATTAGTCCCTCCAAAATAAACCTATCTAAATTATAAGGCCCCTTTCCCTTATAAATCGTTACATCTACCATAGTAACCTTAACTTTATACTCTCCTACATTAACGATATAATCTTTATCCTTTTTACAAACATTAACATCAATATCAAATTCCCTTCCTATGCAGTCTATAACATGATTTAAAAATTTTTCATCTTCCATATTTTTTGCCATTAATCCTCTTGTCCAGCCTTGGGTATTCATGGTATTCCTCCTTTTGGTTTTAGTGTTTTTTTGTGAAATGGGTTTATTTATATATTCCATGGTATGTGGCATTGAATCTGGTCTAGGCATGCCTAGACCCTATGTCTAGTTATATTGGTTATATTTAGGTTCCGTTTGTTTTCGACGATTTTGTTATGAGGTAGGTTTATTTGTATATTCTATGGTATATGGCATTAAAGTCGGACAGGGCATGCCCTGTCCCTACAGATGACATAAATCCATTACAAATCTATCTACTTTATCCTTTATATTCTCTAAACTTAACTCTTCCTTTATCTTTAAAATCTTATCTACTATTTCCCTCTGCTTTTCTAATGAAGGGACTGGTATATCTATGTTTTTTATTGAATCCATTTTTATAATGGTTTGTACAGTTCCTGTTAGTTTTAAGTTGATCTGTTGTTGGGCATATTTAGTTTTAAGGTATAGAGTTAGATACTCTGGTAATAGTTTTTCCTTAGTTTGTATAGTAAACAGGTGTTGATTTACTATGGCACCTTCTAGGGTTTTAGGTATCATATTTGTCTTCCTTATATTGCCACCATGTCTTGGTATTACTATATCTTTATGCTGTAGAAACCTTTCCTTAGCTATGGTGTCAGTGGCTTCTTTACATTTTAGTTTTTCTAAATGATTATCTTTAATAAACAAAGTATCTTCTTCTAAATCTTGGGTCCTTATATAGGGTATTGTTTCAGTAAAGTACTGGTTTTTAATTGGTTCATTAATGGTATTTTTAAAGGCTACTAGATCTCCTAGCTTTTGGGTTGGTACCTTCCATTGGGTGTTTTTATTATTTAATGAAAAGTAATATTTTGTGTCTAGTCTATTTCCTAATTTATTATAGGGTATTGTTAGATAGTTATCATCTTTCCTGTCTTCTGGACTATGGGCCTTTACCATTTCTTCATTAAATATAGTATCTGTTATTTCTCCTAGGGTTTTATTTTTAATATTTCTTTTACTCCATTTTTCATATAGTTCCTTTGCCTGGTTTTCTTTATCATTATCTATACTATTTAAAGGAAGTTTGTAGTCCTTTAGCTTTTTTAGTGATAGATTTGGGATGGCGCTGCCGCTGGCCATTAAGCCTAGTTCCTCTATTACTGTTGGATGACTAATGATAAAGTATAGTAACTCTGGGGATATGTTTTTAGGGGTTAGTACTGCTATTGCATTTGTTACTATATATTTATCATATTTATCCGGTACTATGGCTATAGCTCCCCTATCTGGTCTTACTTTTGATAATAATATATCTCCCTTTGTTGCCACTAATTTAGCCCTAGTTGGAAACTCATTTGGTTTTATATACTCTACATCTTCTAGCATCTTGGTTTCTGGGTTTATTGCTTTTACTTCTATATATGGGTATTCCCTATCTTCATTAAAGGTTAGTTTACTTACCTTCAATTTATTAATGGATGCATATTCCGCTAAGGGAATTCTATTGGTATCATTAACTTTTAAAGTGAAGTTTAATGAATCCACTGTCCATTCTCTATTACTTAATGTGTTGTAGGGTAGTATATTATTTTTAACCAATATTATCTCCCCCATTTATCCATTTTTCAAACTCATCTATTACTTTTTTTTCATCATCAAGGTTTTCAATTTTACCGGCGAAGAAGTTTTTAGGTGTATCTAAGTTATCTCTTTTTTTCTGGAGAATAAGTACACTTAGTTTTGTTCCTGAGTATGGTCTTAATACATGGGGTGGTAGACTTATGATTCCCTTTATAAATGTTTTATTCTGTATTAAGTCCCGGGTTATTTGACTTTTGGATGATGATAGTATCCCTTCTGGCACTATTGATATAATATGTCCTTGTTCCTTTGTTAATCTAATGGCCTTTTCTATAAATAGCTCTGAGTAATCTATTCTTTTTCGCTTACCATTTTTAGTTATATCATAGTCTTTATATTTATCCTGTAGGGTAGTTGGTCCCATTGGGGGTTCTATAAATGTTAGGTCATATTTTTCCCCTTCATCATAAAGTAGAGTATCAGTATTTTCTATGTCTATATCATTATGGCCACTTATGATGGTAACGATCTTTGATAGTTGGCTTATTTCTTTATTTATTTCTAAACCTAAGTATTTTTCTCCAATGCTTTCTTTCTTTATTTCCATTAATATAAATGCCAGCCCCGATGATAAGTCTAATATTTTTCCTTTAGTTATATTTATACTTTTTATTATTTTCTTTATAATATCTATAAGATTTCTAGTGGTTGTATACATTCCTATATCCTTTGTATTAGCCCTTTCAAGTACTGATATAAATACTTTAGGATATATGTCAGACTTAGGTGGTAAATTCTTTAGTTCATTTATTATTTTAAAAAGGTAATCTTCTTTTATTTCATATTCATTGAAATTTAGATTATAATGTTCCTTTGTCTCTTTTAATAGCTTAATTAGATCAGATGGTTTGATATTATTCCATTTATTAAGTTCCCCTTTATCTTTTAAATAGGTTCTTATTAATAATGTATCTAATATTAATTCCATGGTTGTAAAGGGTCTAATGGCTGTGCTTATATCATTTAATAATGATAATATCTTAGTTTCTATATCTTCTTTTTTTATTAGATAAGGGAATTCGCTTTCAAACTTAGGTTCCTTTATGGGTAACATGGTCTTTGAATCATACCAGTATTTACTTTTTTCCTTATCATCGATAATCAATAGGGAGTAATTGGTCTTATTTTCTTTAGCTTTACTTGATAGTACCTTTTGTACTCCTATTCCAGCTTCCTTTGTTATACATGCTGAAACCTCTGGTACTTTATCCCCCTCTTTAACAATTGTATATCCTACTAATGTAAATAGGTTTTCCTTTTCCCTACTGGTACTTTCTATTATTGTGATTCCTAGTTCTTTGAGATATTTTTCAGTGGATTTTATTGTATTTTCCTTTATGCACATGTTAATTTTTCCTCCTCTGTTTCTTCATTATCTATAACTGGATTATATGTCATCAATTTTTGAAGGTATAGATTTTCTTTTTCTTGGGCTTTCCCTAGTTTATATGTAGATTCATCGATTTTTTCCACCGATAGTACTCCATGATTTTTTATTCCCGGCATTTCTTCTACTAGTTTTAATACCTCTAAAGATGTGGTTTCCCCCTGTACTTGGATGTACCTAGCCACACTTATTTCATTTCTATGTCCCACATGACCGTATTTGCAAATAGCCTTCCAAAAACTTATTTTCACCTTAACCCACTCCTTGTTTTTTATTTTTATTGTTTCACTGTCGTGTTATTGATTTTATTATATGCTTTTATTTTTAATTTGTCAAGGGTGTGTTTAAATTTTATTTTATTTTCATGTGTGTGTTTTATTTTAATTCGATTTATTTAGTTGAGTTAAATATTGTTGCTACTTGATATTTTATGGCATTAAAACCGCTCTAGGCATGCCTAGCCCCTACGTATATTTTGCTTCCTATATATCCTTAATTTCCACACAATTTCTTATAAATATCTAACTTCATATCAAAGAAGCCCCCTTTTAAAATTATAATTTTAAAAGGGGGCTTCTTTATCCTTATATTTTATTCTTATACTGGTCTTCAAAAATCATTTGACCAAAATTCAATCTTTTTCATTAGCTTTTTGAAGTCAATAGGTTTAGTTATGTAATCATCCATTCCAGCATTTAAGTATTTTTCTTTTTCATCTTCAAAACCACGGGCAGTACATCCAATAATGGGGATATCTTTTATACCTTTTGTTTTCATACTTCGTATCTCTCTTGTAACCTCTATACCATCCATCATAGGCATCTGAACATCCATTAATATAAGATTAAACTTTTCTTTTCGTAATTTTTCAATAGCCCTATAACCATTTTCTACTATTGATATATTCATACCTTTCTCGGTTAAATATGTTTTTATTAGTTTCTGACTTATAAAGTCGTCTTCTACTAATAAAACCTTGGTATTAAGGCTGCTTACGTTATCTGTATTAGTATTATTTGTGGATTTGTTTTCTGAAATATTTGAATTTTTCTTGCTGTTTTTGACCACCACTTGAAAGTAAAAGGTAGTACCTATACCCTCTTGACTATCTAACCATATTTCTCCACCCATTAGCTTTACCAATTCCTTAGAAATGGTGAGGCCTAGTCCTGTGCCTTTTTGTTTTTTAGAATAACCATACTCTATTTGCTTAAAACTGTTAAATATTATATCCTGTTTCTCCCGTGGTATTCCTATGCCAGTATCTTTTACAGAAAATATTAACTTAGTTTTTTCTAGGTCTATTTTTTCGCTCTTTACACTTACCTTAATAAATCCTTCCTTTGTAAATTTAATAGCATTACTTATAAGATTAAATAGTACTTCCTTTATTTTCAAGTTATCTCCTATAACTTCCTTTGGGATATCTAAAGTATAGTCAAGCTTTGCTGTTAGATTTTTTTCCTTAATGTGAATTTTGAATATATCTAGGGTTTCCTTTACTTCCTTAATTAAGTTAAAGCTTTCTTCCTTTATATTAATATTTCCTGACTTTAATTTGGAGTAATTCAATATACTATTAAGTAGATCATTTAAAGTCTCTGTGGTTTTCTTTGCAATAGTTAATGATTCTATTCTTTCCTTTTCATCATTACTATTCTTAGCCAAATCTATCATTCCAATAATTCCACTTATTGGTGTTCTTATTTCATGACTCATATTTATTAAAAGCTTATTTTTTAAGTTATTAGATATTTCTGCTTCTTTTTGCTTTCTTATATCCTTATAAAGTACATATGCCCCCATATGTTTTTTATTGAAGTATATGGGAAAGACTATTAAATCCACAAATATAACATTATTATATTTGTCCACCCTTTTAATGTTCTCCTTTATTAATCCTTTTCCATTAATATATGCTATTTGATCTTGAAGATTATATTCTTCGTTATTTAAATATATAGTGTCCCTTAACTTGTTTCCAATTATTTCATCTTTTTTGTATTTAAATAGTTTTTCAAAATTATGGTTTATATCTACTATTTTATTATTATCATTAATTTTACAAATGGCATAGGAGGAGTTGTTAGTTAATGTATTTAAAAAATCATTGTCCAGTTCATAATTAGCCATATCTTTTATAGTAGAACACAAATATTTTTTATATTCATATTTCATTGTAAAAGTTTCTACTTCAACATGCTTTATTTCCCCACTGGATATTTTATGTTTAAAGTAAAACATCTTTTCTTTTCCATCCATGACATCATCCATTTTTTCCTTTATTTCATTATTATTTAAAGTATTTAAATTATAAACTGTCATGTTACATAATTCTTCCCTTTCATAGCCATAAAAAGATACCGCTTGTTTATTTGCATCAATGATCCTGCCCGTAACTGGATCAATAATTAAAATCACATCACTATTTTTTTCAAATAGGACTTTATATAAAGGACTACCTTCTCTCTCAGTGACTAAAAACCCCCTATATAAAGGGTTATATTCTCTGTTAGCACCTCTATATGTACTAATATCTGTCAATTCACTTACCATAGTAGACATAAACCTCCTTTATATTATTTTAAATGTCAAATTTTATAATATGTCCTTTTTATCTATTATACCATAAAACCATGTATTTTAAACGAAAATTTTGTAGAAATGTTCATTTATTTCACGTTTTATAGAATATTCATTTCTTCTTAAATATAAAAAACTATCTATAATGACTCTAGATAGTTTTTATATTTACCTTAAATTTTTATGCTAGCTGAATTCTTCCCCTATTATCAATGGTGATCTTTTTAAAATCACGAACTGTACTAGGCATTTTTTTATAGTATTTACTCTTTGTACCCCATAGTATTCCAGTGCTAGTCAAATATTCATATACTTTTGATTCCTCTAAATCACCGTTATATTCATATTTTAAAATATAATACAAAAGATCTTCAAAGTTTTCTATTTCACTCTCTTCTCTAACTACTATAACCCTATCATATCTATAATCGCCCCCGTGTCTAAAAACACTTTTAAATCCATTTTCCTCTAAAATAGCTTTTATCAAATAGGCATTCCATTTGTAGTTAATTTTTGGTAAACTTCCTTCATAATCCTTTAAATTGCTTAAGGAAATATATTCTTTTCCCTTCATTTTATCTAATATATATTGACATGTTGATACTGTCACTTCTTTAGAAAGATTAAATTTATCCTTTGGTAATATTTCATTCTTGGAAATACGTATATATTCTTTATTTTTTATAAGATTGTCTATAAAGTTACGAGACATAAAAGATTTGTAGCCATAGTCCATTATAAAATCTCTCATCTCATTTCTAAAAGTTACATCTCTATATTTATGTATGAGAACATCTTTAAAACTATGGAATTTAGAACTTTCATCACATATAAAATTCCCCCGACCTTTTAAGTTCTTAAATTCATATCTTAAAATAGCATTAAGTTTTTTATAATTATCTATTTTATTTACATTTAAAAAATTTTTCAATTCATCATCAAATAACATTTCTTTAAGTACAACTTGTCCTGTGGTAAATCCCTGGGTCATGACCCTATATAATAAATTTCTTATTTTGTTTATAATCTTCTGGTTTATTTGTATATTTTCAACCAAAATAACTTCATTATTTCCCCATAATAATATTGAATCAGATACCGAAATCACATTATTAAACTTATATTGCTTCCCCCCTAATAATTTTTTAACTTCTTCTTTAGAGGCTATCCCATCTCTTTTTTTCAAATAATGAATAACTTTATCTTCTAGGGTGAGTTTTTTAGTAATATCTGCTCTAAATATATTTAAACTATTTCGATGTCCTATATTATATTTACCACCTAAATGATATCTGATAAGGGAATATAAAGCTCTTTTATCTTTAATGTCATATTGAATAAGTACATCTTTAAATTTTAAAAAAACTTCTTTTATATTGATTACTTTTCGTTTTTCAAACTCTTTATCTATATATTCAGATGCCTGGTCTATAATTGACTTATCATAGTAAAAATTGTTTATGTGACAAAATGTTCGAGGCCCTACCAGTATAATATTGTCTATATCCCTTAACCTTGCATCAATAACTTTTGTGTTTTCAATTAACTTGTAGTTAAATATTTTTTTGCACATTCTACATATGAAAATCATGCTACTATCGTCCATCTTAATAGGTTTTTTAATATAATCCCTAAGTAAGACTTCTAACATTTCTACACGAGATACTTTTTTATTTGAGAAATATCTTCCATATGCTCTATAACCAAAGTAATTAAAAACCCTTTCTATTTTCTCTATACCTAAACAATCCTTATGTATTGTACTTAATATTGACCTAATATTGTTAATATGATCCTCTAACAAAAACATACTTGGTAAAGATAATATATATTTTTTCATTCTATCAATCTGGGGCTGAATCATCTTAAAATATATAATGTCAAGGGGTTCAAAATAGGATATCCATTCTATATTATTTCTCTTAATGATATTTGAAATAATCTTATTATTCTCTCCCAGAATTTTTTCTAATTCACTTATAAATACCACTTGTTTATCATTGGTGAATAACCTAAAACTTTCAATAAATTTGCTTTCATAAAAACTATCTATAATATTATCTACTGTATTATTTTTAACTAACCTAACACCTTCTGTACTCAAATCCATATCTCTAGAAGTCTCTCTCAAAGTTAAATTATCAATAAATATTGAATTTAAAATATGTTTTTCCTTTTCCCCTAAACTCCCTATTACACTATTGCTTATGTCTTTTGGAGATTTTAACATATTTAATAATTGAATACCCCTATCTAAGTTTTCAACATCTTCTAAATTTTTTATATTTTCTTTTCCCAACACTTCTTTATAGTTTTTCCCTTGGATCTCATGGAAATAATAGTCCCCTTCATAATAGGGTATTTTAAGAATACTAAATACTTGTTGAATTTTAAAATCTTTAATGCTCTTATATATTTCATCATTTAAAGAAATTACATCATTATTATATTTATTTATTTTTTTTACAATAGGCTTTATGATAGAAAGAATTTTATCCCTTACATTTTTTAATCTAGTCTCCCCCACTCCCTTAACTTGAAAAAACTCTTGTAACTGTTGTTGGCTGATATCACTAATATTTTTTATATTACTATCATTACAGAATTTTCTAAATTTATTAAATTTATCTCCATTAAAAGCATCCTTTATAGTAATCTGTTCTAATTTATTATGGATTAATTTCTGGATGTTTTTATTTACTTTTTTTTCATCATTTATATTATCTTCAGATATCCATCTTGAAACCTTTATACATTCAATCATAAAATCACCTTTTTTTCTAAAATTTATATCATATTTATTTTTATTCTTCAAATAATGTCTTTTTCCTTCATTGTTTCCAATATTTTTATATTAAATGTGAATTTGATGATTAAATTGTGGAATAAATAGAACAAAAATAATCTAAAACTTCTAGTTCCCGTTTCTATTCCTTCTAATAGGGTTTTACCCTTTGGCTTTCTTAGTTCTTCAAGTTTTCTTTTATCGGCTTGAACTCCCCTTCTTATTTTTCTAATACATCCTTTAGTTTAATCATATCCCCAAATTCTTTTTTAATAGCTTCCATCTTTAGATATTCAAATCCATTTAGATCCCAATTATGTCTTTCTATTTCCTCAATGGTTATAAACTGGCTAAATTCTCCCTTATGCTTACCATTTTTATAGGTATCTACTATAGTATTTATCATTTCACCTGTGATATATTTATCCCTGCCATCTTCTTTAAACATTTCCTTTCCCTTTATTAGTTGCACTTTATTTTTCCTTTCCTTTTCTTTATTGTTATTAAATATCATTCTATATTTTTGGTTATTTCCAACTTCTATCTTTGGTAATGCTATGATTTCACCTAATATATCATCCTTTAACACAGCTTTTCTAATATCCGATGTATTGGCTCTGTATAAAACACTTTTAGATACCACTACTGCTGCTTTTCCGTCTTCTTCTAGAGAACCTATTATATGCTGTATATATGCCCAATCTGCTGATATGGGTTGTATTTTTTTCCTTTCTAAAATATCTTTGAAAAGAATCCTCTATAAATGGTCCTATTAGAAGTCCTTCTGTGGATTCCCCTGAAAAATCTTATACTTTGTGAACATTTTAAAGACTTAAACGTATTACATAGTGAAGGCATTATATTAAACCTTACTATAAATATAGACAGTCTCTTATTTATCTAATTTTAAAGGAGGAGTATCATGACTAAGAACTTAAAGTTAATCTGTATATTCTTAACATTTATGCTTCTATTTATTGTAAACCAATTACTTCCTAATAATATAAGAAGTCCACAGGCATATACAGCGAGATTGTTGTTTATTTGTTTCGTTACTATATCAGTTATCACTATTTATATAATAATAAAGACAAAAAAACTTAAAAAGAAGGATATCTTTGTAGCAATTTTATTCGGCATTCTTTCTGGAATGAAGTCACCTTTTATGGGGGTTACAACTATAGTTGCATATATAGGCTCATCATGTATATTAAAATATATCCATGTTAATGTTCCAATTTTTAAAGATAAGACATTTAAAGGTATTATCAAATCAGCTATAATTGCTACTATTTGTGGGTGTCTTTTAGGTATGATAAACTTGTTATTAGGAATGAAGAGTTCTAATATATCGGTTTCATTTTCTATTGTACATCTAATAAATGCTCTACAAGCCGGTATCACTGAGGAAATAGCTTATCGCTTGTTTCCCTTTGCAATATGCGTATATTTTTTAAAGGATAATCCTAAAACAAAATTCCAAAGTGTTCTCTGTTACTTTATTATGACTGTACCCCATGTTTTAATGCACTTTCCCGATATGATAGCAACAAATGGTATTGGAAGTATAATAATGAGTGTGGTAGTTTTAACTTTATTATTTGGATTACCCTTTGCTCTATTACTACGAAAAAGAGATTTATTCTCTGCTATTGCAGCACATACTTTAGTAGATGTAATTAGATTTACTGTTCTAGGTATATAGGATTTATATATTTTTTATTATTTAATTTATTAGGAGATGCTTCTATGATAAGTTCTAATTTAGATTTACATATACAATACATTGGAAACTCAGGATTTTATATAACCGATGATAATAACCATATATACATTGACTATCCCTATACCTCTGGATCCTATGGGTATATGGAGTATGACCCTAATCTTATTAATCATAATAATAAATCTATTTGTTTTATAACCCATAGCCATAGGGATCATTGGAACAGAAGGGAGTTTAATAAGTATAGTTGGAAGATATTCGGTCCAAGGGATATTACTTTTTTTATGAAGAGATTTAAAATATTGAAAGCTAAAGATTTAAAATCAATTGGCATAGAAATGAAGGTTATTAAAACCCCTCATAAATACTGTATTTTTCATAATACTTTGTTATTTAAATGGAAAGATATCACTTTTTATGTTTCTGGGGATACAACAGATATTAGTCATTTAGTCGATTTAGAAGATATAGATATAGCTTTTGTTAATCCTTGGATTCTAAAGGAGCTTAATAGGCAAGGTAAGTGTTTTAAAGCAAAGCATGTTATTTTGTGTCATTTGAGAGATGAAGATCTGGAGAAGGATTTTTTTATTGATAAAAATTATATTGTTATGAAACAATATGATGTTTTGAATTTTTAGGGAGAATTTAAAAGTTTATTTTTTTGTTATGCTTTTTGGAGAATCTTAGCCTTATGATTATATTCCGGACTGGGCATGCCCAGTCCCTACATTTCATCTTAACACCTATTTAATTTTCATTTTAACTCCAAGTCTCTTTTAAAGTATCCCTAAATAGCCTATCTAAAGCTTCTATATTATGATTTCTATTAATTTGTAAAGCCTTAACATATCTATTAAAATAATCTATCTTGTCATCTATAAATTCATTAATGGTTTCTATGGGACTTTCATTCCCTATTATTTTTCCCTGCTTCTTTCTTATAAGAAGGCTATTAATCTCATCAATAATATTTTTGTCAAGGTCTAATGAATCCATTAATTTTTCAAATAACATAGGAGGTTGAGTCCCATGTTTTTCTACCCACATACATGCCATTATTGAACGTAATATATATAGGTATTTTTTTGTTTTTCCAGTATCTTTTTTTATGTATTCCTTATAGTTTCCTTCTGCCATATGCAAATAATGATATATACAGGACTTTGATTGAAAGTACTCATTTGTTAGTAATTTCAATTTATCTATAAAGCTTGTTCTCTGCATATAAATTATTGGGGAACTTAGCCACTCCAATAGTGATGGGTTTGATTTACTGTATAATCTTAGGGTCTTTCTTATATCCCAACCACTTATGTCTAATAAATCTTCTATTGGTGGTTCTATAACGTCTTTCTTCTCTAATATTGATAGGTACCACTCTGATTTATGGATATATATAAACCTAATGTCATAGTCACTATCAGGTGATTTAAAACCCCATCCCCTACTACCGGCTTCAACGGCATATAATATTTTTATATTATGATTTTTCTCTATTTTCTTTAGTTTCTTTATTATTTTTTCCGTCATATGTAATCTCCTTTATAAAGCTAGTGAAATTCTCTTGTATATTTAATATACAGTCATTGATGTCCCTAGGGTTAGTAACTTCATCTAGATCTATTTTATCTAATAAAGGGATAGGACCTATATGGTCTAGATCTTCCATAATAAGATCCCATGGCTTTATGTTTTTTTCTAATAAAACTATATTATAGCTTCTATATTTATTAATTATATCATAATCAATATCCTTTATTGATAAACCTGTTTCTTTAGATATATTTTCTAGCTTATCCCTTTTAATGTTCTTAGGTGAAATCACTAAATTTAGTTTTACTAATTTATCCCTTAATTCCAATCCATCGGGATAATAAAAGACTTCTTTACTATTTTCTAAATTGATAAATAGTTTATATCTAAATGATAGATTATCTTTACTATATCTATACTCTTTAGTGTAACACCAAGAATAACAGTTTAAATAATAATCAAAATTGTCATCTAGGATTTGCCATTTGTCTGGCTTATTGTATTCTTTCATTTTCTATATCCCCCGCTTTATATTATTTCTAATTTTTATGTGGAATTGATTATATCAAAGAATTTTTAATAACTGACACCATAGTAGCTTGTCTAGTTTATACATAATAAATGTATATTATTATTGTTGGGGGATTATTACTGGTATATAAAAATAGCAATAATAGAGATAACCATCATTTCTTAAAAAATGATGGTTATTTCTATTATTACTTAACCTATAAAGTTCCATATTATTTCACAAACTTAAATCTTAACTATATACCCCTTGCTACTTCATATGAATCCCATATTGCATGCATAATATTTTTAACTTTTCTTGCATCCCCTAGAAGATAAACATCTCCTATTTCTTTTTCTAACTCTTTATATAATTCTCTTTGAGGTTTATAACCTACTGCCATTACTACTGTATCAGCTTTTAATGATATCTCTCCTTCTTTAGTTTCTATTAATACTCCCTCATTATTTATTGATTTAACAGTAGTGTTCGTTTTTATATCGACCCCATCATAATTAAGTAGGTCCTTAAGCATATCATAATTCATAAATGGCATACTATGGGGACCCCCTAATATTTCAGAAGAAGCTTCTATAACTGTCACTTTTTTTCCCTTTTGTCTAAGCCAAAGAGCTGTTTCACAACCTACAAGTCCTGCTCCTATGACTATTATTTCATCCCCAGCTTTATCTTCATCTAATAATACATCACTTGCTGTTAACACATTATTATCATTAATACCTGGTATATCTAAAATTATCGGAGTAGAACCAGTTGCAACTATCACTGTATCTGGGTTTTCATTTAACACTATATCCTTATTTACCTTTGCATTTAAGTTTATTTCTATATCTAGATCTGTTAATTGCTTTTCATACCATTTTACAAGGGCTCTATCATCTTCCTTAAAATCAGGTACTCCCCCTGGTATAATGTTGCCTCCTAACTTATATCCCTTTTCATAAATGTTAACATTATGTCCCTTTATGGCACATACTCTAGCTGCCTCCATACCTGCAAGGCCTCCACCTATAATCATAACTTTCTTTTTATTAATGGCTGGTTCAATTCCATAGACTTTCTCCCTTCCTGCCGAAGGATTAACTGCACAGGATAGGTTTCCTCCTTCTCCTATTCTTCCCATACATCCATCATGACATGAAAGACATGGTCTAATATCTTCAAGATTATTTTGTCTAATTTTTTTAGGAACATATGGATCTGCTAAAAGAGCTCTACCAAGGGACAGAGCATCGGTCTTTCCTTCTTCTATTGCCCTAGATGCTAAATCTGGATTTTCCATCCTTCCTGCTGCTAATACTGGTACATTTACAACCTTTTTTAATTCTTCAGTAAGATGTAAGTACATCCCTTTTTCAAAATACATAGGTGGATGATTCCAATACCACGAATCGTATGTACCTGCATCTGCATTAAAGGCATCATATCCTGCTTCTTCAAGTATTTTTGCAGCCTCTAACCCTTCATCAAGGTCACGACCAAGTTCTTTGAAATCTTCATCAGGAAGTCCCCCTTGATTTATTCCCTTGATATAACTTTTAACACTATATCTTAATGAAACAGGAAAATCTTCTCCACATGTATTTTTTATAGCTTCTACTATTTCTGTTGTAAATCTTAATCTTCCCTTAAGATCTCCCCCATATTTATCTGTTCTGTTATTAAATAATGATATTGCAAACTGGTCAAGAAGGTAGCCCTCATGAACTGCATGAATCTCTACTCCATCAAAACCTGCCATTTTGGCAACCATTGCAGCTTCTGCAAACTTTTTAACATATGCTTCCACTTCTTTAGTAGTAAGCTCTCTACATTTAATTCTAGGATCCCATTTATTTTCTATTGGTGATGGTGCTACAGCTTCACCCTCAAGTACTATGGGTAAAGCAACACGACCAAATCCTGCTGTTAACTGTAAAAATATCTTTGAATCGTATGCATGTACCCTTTCTGTCATTATCCTTCCAGTTTTTATAAAGTTTGCTGGATTTAGTGTAGGACAAGGCATAGATGGCATGGCACACTTTTCTATTTCATTTTCCACATAACATATGCCAGTCATTATAAGTCCTGTTCCCCCTTTTGCCCTTTCTACATAATAATCTATAGCCTTTTGATTAAAGGCTCCATCCTTCTCACAAAGTCCCGCTGGTCCCATTGGAGCCATAGTAAATTTGTTTTTTATTTCACAATTACCAATTGAAAAAGGTGCAAAAAGATTTGAATACTTTTCTTTCATTTTAAATAACCCCCTTTTAATTTCTAAACATTTCACAGAACGTATTCGGTGAATAAGTTCATTATATCTTTTTGTTATTTTTATGTCAAACTTCTTTAATAAATTTATCAGAATTATATTCTATGTTATAATCTTTATGTATATTAAATATGTTAGGAGAACTAAAATGAAAAAAGAAAATTTAAACAAGCGTCAATTGCAAGCCATTGAAACCAGAAAAAAAATTTATGATACCGCTATTAAACTTATGGTAAAAGAGGGATACGATAATATCACAGTAAGTTCTATTTGTAAATCAGCAAATGTTTCTGTAGGATCTTTCTATCATCATTTTAAATCTAAAGAGGGTATCATTATAGAAGCCTACAGAATCGTTGATAAATATTTTGAATCTAATGTTGCTAATAAGCTCAAAAGTAAAAATAATCTTGATAAAATAATAGAATTTGTAATCTATCAGGTAAACTATGCTAAGGAAATGGGAATTGACCTTATGATTCAGGTTTATAAAAGTCAGATTCAAGCTGGCAATAGATTTTTTATTTCTAATGACCGCAGTCTCCCATCTATACTTAGGAATATTGTTGTCATTGGACAAAGTAAAGGAGAAATAACATCTTCAATGACTCCTCAAGAAATAACAGATTTTATCCTTAGATTCTCAAGGGGCATAATCTATGACTGGTGTGTTCATGATGGATCTTATGATATTGAAAAGGTCGCTAAGGACTCTATGAAAAAAGTCATTAATATCTTTAGACCATAACTCAAAACCCCTAGATATAGAGCTCTATATCTAGGGGTTTTTTAATTTCTACTTACTGTAAACCACTTTTCCTTCATACTTTATTATTGCTTTCTTATCCTTCTCTATAAAATCATTACAAAATGTTTTAGCCCTTTCAAGACTTTTATATTTTTGTACTAGTTTATTAGTGACAAAAACATTATATTTATATAAGTCCTTATATTTTAAAGCTTTGTTACTAGTTATCAAAGGTATGGCCTTTGATCTTTTATATATTTTCCAAAAATCCTTTTCACTATATCTCCCATTGGCAAATTCCACTACCAATGAGGGTTTATGTAACTTTACAGAGGTCCAACTTATATAGCCTTTTTTTGGCTTTTCATCTCTTTTTATATTATTTATATTAGGGTCAAGTCTAAATCTTGTATATCGTTGAATGGCCCTAGTCACATCCTTTAGCTCTTCTAGGTCCTGTCCCTTTTGATTTGTATACCAGTACAACACATGCCCCTGGGTATGATAGGAATAATACCCTATATAGGGTTTGCTTATTGATAAATTTTTTAGTGCTATTACTTCCGGTTGAGACATGGGAAAATACCCTTTAAAGTGGGCATCACTGGGTCTATCTATTTCATATTTTTGTACCATGTCCCAGCTTACATTCCAGTTTCTATTTAAATCTACCCCTACTATATTTGCTTTCCATCTACTATCGGTATAGCTTATATTATTGGGATGGGGTTCTATATAACCTATGGCTTCCCTTAACATACTATCCTTTATACTATTTTTACCTTCTATAGTATAGTCTACTCCATCGGGATTTATCATTGGTACAAAGGTTATAGTTACTTGGTTTAATAATGCTTTTACATTATAACCATCTATTTTAGTATTATTTCTATATGCCTTTATGTAGTCCTTTATATTTTGTAATATTATATTGGTTGTTATTCTTTCTCTGGCATGTATAGAACCTCCTATTAATATTTCCACATTTCCATTACCTAATCTAACAGAATATATTTCCTTATTATCATGGCTTTTACCTATAATATCTAGTTTTATTATATCTGGATTAGATTTTTCTAATTCAATTAAAATGTTTTTCATCATACTAGATGTTATTGGTTTTGTCGGATCAAAATCTGTGGCTGATACAGTAGATGATATAAATAGTAATATAATTAATAATATAGTCCCTTTAAGTCCATTTTTCAACATAATGACTCCCCCTTTGTAGTGTCTTAAGTCTTTTTAGTCATATTGATTAATAAAACTATAATATCATGTTTCTCCATTTTTTTCTAGAGTTCGACACTTATTTTATTATATGTAATTATATTATTATTATTTTATGACTAAAATGTTTATAAAATTAGAGAAAGCATTTTCTAATATTATAATTTAAGTATAACTATCAACAAAGCCTAGATACGTATCTAGGCTTTGTTGATAGTTATACATTGTCAAACATCTATATTTTAAACTTCTTTATCATATCATTTAGTTTAGCAGACATTTGGGATAGTAAGTAAATATTATTGAAAACATCTTCTACACAACTGTCCTGCTGTTGTACTGAAGCTGTTGTCTCCTCTATACTTGCAGAATTTTCTTGAGATATAGCTGCTATCTTTTCTATTCCAACATTTATTTTTTTACTATTGTATTCCATATTATTTAAGCCCTTGGACATAATTTTTATCTTATCTATCATTTCATTTATTTCTAAATTTATATTATTAAAATATTCTCCCGTTATTTTAATTTGCTCTCTCCCTTTTTTGACCTGTTGATATGTACTATCTAATGATTCTGTTACTACACTAGATTCATTTTGCATGTTTTTTATTATTTCAGATATATCAATTACATTTATACTTACTTCTTCTGCCAACTTTCTTATCTCTTCTGCAACCACACCAAAGCCTTTACCGGACTCTCCAGCTCTAGCAGCTTCAATGGCTGCATTTAATGCTAAAAGATTAGTTTGTTCCGAAATATTGTTTATTACTTGGACTAGTTTCGATATTTCTTGGGATTTTTTATCTAGGTGCTTAACCTTTTCAACTGACTTATATACATATTCATTTATACTTTCCATTTTCTTTATGGATTTTAACATTTCGTCCTTTCCTTCATTGGAAGTATCCAAGACAGTTTTAGAAGATTGTTCCAACGAACTTCCTTGAGTGCTGGATTTTATTATTTGAGTGTCAAGACTGTGTATTGCATTTGCTATATTTGTAGATGAACTTGCCAGCTCTTCAGCTCCATTGGCCATTGCTTCCATGGTAGAAGCTATTTGATTACTGCCCGCTTTAATTTCAGTACTGGCTTTACTTAATTTGTCACTCTGAGTATCTATTTCTTTAGATGCGTTTATGGTTTCTTCAATTATATTTTTAAGGCCTTTAGTCATACTATTCATGGCCTTTGCCAATTCTCCCAGTTCATCATTTCTCTTAATATTAAATTCCTGACTTAGATCACCATTAGATACTTTTATTACTTTATTTTTAAGTTTAATAAGGGGGTTAGATATATTCTGAGAAATAACAATAGATAGTATTATAACTACCATTAGGGTTAGTATTCCTAACACTAAATTAAAACTCTTTAATTTTTCTATAGATTCCAAAGCGGTTTCTGTTGGTTGACTTACAATTAGCCCCCATGAAAATCCTTTAAAACTTTTATATCCGTCACTTTTTATATATCCTGTGATCACTTCTTCTCCTTTAATATCCTTATCCTTAAAATATCCTAATTCTCCCGGTTTTATTTTAGTAATTTTTTTATATCCACTGGATTCTTTATTTATCTTATGTTCTGTTAAATCAACATTTATACTGGCACCTGAGACTGTATCAGCCAACTTAGTTCCATCATCTTTTATTAGTTTAACTAATGTGCCTTCAGCTGAACCGTTGTTAACAATTTCCCACACAGTTTTAAATCTAAAATTTCCTTGTAATACCCCTCTTTTTTCTTTATTATCATCTATAATAGGTACATTTATCCCCATAACATATTCTTTAAGTTCTTCATCATATTCTAACTTTTCAAATGATACTTCTTTGCTTAAAACCTCTTTCCACCATTTTGCATCTTTTTTAATAAATTTAGATTTTCCACCTTTAGTAGACTCAACTATACGCCCCTCTTTATCAATAATAATAAAACTTGAAAAATAACCTGATTTCTCTACTTCTTTGTTGAGATATTGCCTGGTCTTATTAGCTATAAACACCCCTAATTCTTCTCCCTTTTTTTTAAGTGTTGACTTTTTAACAGAGTTTATAACTGTAGGAGAGATACTTATTGACTCAAGATCTTTTACTCTCTCATATATTAGTTGATCCACTTTTTCCATATGCATAGCTGCAAAGTTTTTCACCTTAACCCCTATTTCTCTTTCTAAAGCTTTAGATGAATTAATGTATGTAAAAGCTCCTATTAATAATATGGGTATAAGTGCTATGATGCCAAAATAAAAAATTAACTTTATCTTAATACTACCAAGTGCCTGTCTCTTATTGTTTTTCATTTATTGTCCTCCTCTCCAAAATCATCGCTAACATATTCTACAAATTTTTATCCGACTTTCATATTATATATGAATCTTAATGTTACTGTAAACAATTTTTGTTATATTAGGTTTTATTTATTTAACTAATTTAAAAATAAAGAGATAAGGGATACTCAATATTGAGTATCCCTTATCTCTTTTATAGATTTTTAGGATTATATCCATAGGAAATAAACATTCCATTGCTAACTACAATACTAGACTTTTCTTGATTTTTATATAGATGATTGGAAATCTCAAGTCGACTTTCAAATTCATGTTCTGCTTCTTTTTCTGTAAGTCCCCTATCCACTAAATTTTTTACAAATTCCTCTTTATTTTCCCTTGACATCTTATTGGGATATTCCCCCGACATGGAAGCATATACCTTATTTTTATACTCTATTTGGGATGCACTTATAAACTGGGCATGGTCATTAACCCTTATACCCACATTTTCAAGTCCTATCCTTTCCATATAAACAGGCAATTTCAATCCTATTTCGAAGTCTTTTCCTACTCTATCTAAACTATTTCTACGTAGTTTTTGCTCAATTCCCAATGTATTTAGTTTACCATAGTCCAATCCATCAATATAGATGGCTGCACCACTTACATCTCTGCTTAACTCTATGCAGATAACCATCCCTTCTGATTTTACTGACTTCTTCATCTTCTTTAATATGTTTATGGAATTAGGTATATGCTGTAATACCGTCTGACATATGGCAATATCGTACTTTTCTTTTGGTTCATAATCATTTAAATCTGCCTCTATTAAATGGGTTTCATATTCCTTATCTTTAAATTTTTTCCTAGCTTCATCTAATAGCTTATCTCCCACATCTATTCCCGTGTATACACTACCTTTAGGTAAAAGGGGCAATAATAATTCTCCTAAAAATCCAATTCCACAGCCAAAGTCAACTACGGATACAGGCTTTTTAATTTTCCAAACCTTTTCTATTAAAAACTCCATATAGTCATTATTCCACCAGCTCATTCTAGAATTTTTTAAATATTCAACTGCATTATTCCAAATACTATCTCCCATTATATTATCACCCTATATGTTAATTTAATTTTAATTAACCCTTTCCAGTTCTTTATTGTCACAAGGTTTTCTACCTTTTTTAGATAAATTATACCATTTGTTATGAATCTTAACCCTTACCACATCGGCGGTATAATCGTTATTAGTTTTTTTATCATTTTTAAGAAGACTTGAACCTACCCCATATACATCTACCGGTACTTTAAACTTCTCAAACCTTTTAATTTTTTCAACATCAAAACCACCGGTAACGATGATTTTTATATCTTCACACCACTTTTTTGCAACTTCCTTTTTCTTTGACATTATATCATTACATGTGAAATTGTTTTCCCAATCCATATAACCATTGTCTATTGCTTTTCTTAATCTCCATACAAGTTTAGGATTTACTCCAAAGTCATCATCTGTATGGGGTTCTTCTATACATTTATCAATCATATTACCTGAGGTATCTGGTCTTACTCCATAAAGTTTGTATTTATCTGCTTCTTTAGTATCACCTTTTTCATAGGCTTCCCAATATTTTTCAAACATTTTAGCCATTACCTTTAAGGTTTCACCTACACAATCATTATGAAAATCTACCAATGCTATTCTGGGGGTTTCCACAGGCATAATCCTAGCAAATTGCATCATTGTTTCAGGGGTATTTCCTAGAAAAGAGGCTATTGTAGCATGGGCCACTGTTCCTCCTCCTCTACCTCCCCACCATGAACCCTGTTCGTGGGTTGATACAAAGGCTGGCAATTCTTTTTTATGCATTTTATTATAGGTTTCTACAGCTATTTTATGGGCATAGCCATGGATACCTTGCATTTTATAATGGGCAAATCTTGCAGGGAAGAAAAGTAGGTCCTTTCCCTCTGAAGCAACTAGAGTACTATATACATTAGTTGCTATTCTTGTGGGTTCAGATAATACTCCTAAAAGTACAGTTTCTAGATGGGCAAAATTCCTATATCTTCCCCTTATTTTTAAAACCGGTTTTACATTAAGGGGGTTGCCATCGTAGTCTACCATTGAACCATCCCTAACTGCTTCAACTTCTAGATTTTTATAGGTGTTAACAAAGTTACCATTCTCATCAAAATAACCTGTACCTTCTTCTAATATTGCCAAGGCTTCGTCTACACCAACTACAACACTAAAGGGCTTTCTTCTAGTGAAAAACTGCATTTCAAGTTCTAAGTTTCCATTCTTCACCTCTGTTATATCTACATCTAATAAATCACTTTTATTGTCTCCAAATTTATAGTTTTCCTTAGCTAAAGCCGATAAAATCCTTGCTGTATTGTTTAAATATTCATCTGAAAACCACCCTGTTTTTACCCTTGAATCTATTTGAAATACTTCCTTTGGCAATCTTTGATCTCTATTGGTCATGATCTGCTCCCCCTTTTAGTCTATTGACTTAACTACCTCTATTCCATTATCTATAAATTGATATAAACTAATTAAATTCATTAAATCTCCATTGTGAATATCCAAATCATAGGTATCCACTGCATTTATCGGTACTATAACCCTTTTATCCAGATTCCTTTCATTGAAGTAAGCCTTTAAAGTTAGGGCAAATTGGCTTATACATATATCGGTACAGTCTCCAACTATAATAAAGTTATCAAAATCTTTATTTTCTAAAGCATCTTTCCAATCTATAAAGGCTTCATTTACAAATCCATTGGTGGAATTCTTTTTAATAACTTTGTCAACCCCTAATTCCTCAATTTCCTTTACTAACTTACTTTCATCTGTATCCTCTATACAGTGCTTTGGTCTAAACTTAAGTTCTATAGAATCCTTTGTATGGTTATCTATAAAGGCTAGAGTATAAATATCTTTCATTATACATTTATTTTGTAATTTAGTTATAGGGGATATTAAATCATTCACCCTTGGGCTACTAAGTATTCCTTTCTTTGCAAAGCCATTAACCATATCTATTATGATTAAAATAGTTTTGTTTGAGTCTAGATTATCTATATTTAACTTTGGAGCCTTATCTATCATATCTAACATACCTTCTAGTGATTTGACTCCATTTGTTAATAAACTTTCCTTATTTAACCTCATAGTTATAAAACCCCCTTTATAATTATTCGTCCCAATAAATATTAAGTTTGTATAGTTTAGCAGGTCTTGGACTATACTTTTTACTTTTTTTATTGGTTTCAATCATCATATGTTTAAATTTTTTTCTAAAGTTTTGGTTCGTATACTGGATACCTGTGGTAAGTTCAAATATCCTATGGGCCTCTGCTATTGTAAAATATTCTGGAAGTAAGCTAAAGGCAACATCTGTATACTCCACTTTATTTTTAAGTCTTAATAGGCCATAGTAGATCATCATGGCATGGTCAAAGGCTATGCCACTATTTTCTTTATTTATAACTTCATACTTAATTTCCCTAATTCTATTTTTTACAGTGGTGGTTTCTAAAACCTCACCTTTAATGTCTATACCTCCATTTTTTAAATAAATATCTATATATTTATATTTGATGTACCCATCTTCAGTAATTCTTTTATCTACCCTTTTAACTTCCCTTGTTATTTCAAACCATTTGACATCCTTAGCATCGCTACCGGCTTTAACTTTAAGTTCAGAGCTATCTATAAGAGCCATATGGGATATGGAAATAACTCTATCCCTTTTATCCCTTTCTACATCATCCCAAGTATATAGCTGCTCTAAATATACCCCTTCAACTCCAGTCTCCTCCTTGAGCTCTCTTTTGGCGGTTTCCAGTGCAGTTTCATTCTTCTCCATAAAACCACCGGGTAAAGCCCATTTATGTATATCAGGGAAATTCCCCCGTTGAACCATTAGTATTTTAAGTCTTAGATCCTCCAATTTCTTAGAATTTTCCCTTCCATCCTTCCATTGTACCGTAAACATTAGGGCATCAGAAGTTATAGAAGGTTTACGGTTATTATACTTATCTGGATTATAACTTTTATAAAACTCTTTCTCGGTTTGTCCCTTTTCGTTTTTAATCTCTTTTACCATATAACTCTCCCTTTCACTTTAAATATAAGAGTAGTTAACTATAGGTTATTAACTTTTTGTTATTAACATTGTACTCTTTATGATTATATTTGTCAAGGGTTTATTTGGAAATAATATTAAACCGGTTCAGTGATTAAATTATATTTTAAAACTAAGTTAAAGACATAAAAACGGTTCATTGACTAAATCTATATTTATTTTTATTCTAAAATTCTACCCTTTCATTAAAAATTTCACTAAGTTTTTATAATTTTAACCTTGTGATTTTACTGCTTGTCCACCTTTATTATAATTAAATAAAGATTTTAGCCCGTTTATTTTAATTTTTATGCCAAAATATACACTAAGTTACTATAGGCACATATGTAAAAAGTCATCTATAATATTTTTATATTTTTTCTCTTCAAAAAGTAAATTTACCCCTAAAGAACATAATCCCGACACCCTCGATTGAGTTATATTTCCAAAGTAACCACACACATCTTTAGTTTTATAGTCACAAAACCTTATTATAAGCACCATGCTTATAGCTTTAGCTTCCGTTGTTGCTCTAATATATTTCATTTTTATCTTAGCTTTATCTTGATTTATATAATTTGCCACAAAGTCAATCACATCATCGGGTTCTATATCCTTAGCTATAACAACTTTTTCACTTTTATATTCACATTTTTGATTTTCAAAGCTGTATTTTAATTCTATTTGCTTTTCTTCATCTTCAGAATTGGGCACTAACATAAAATCTAAGTATTCTTTTATAGCTTTTTTCTTATTTTTTTCGCTATATAACTTTAATATAAAGTCAGTATCTAGTATTTGGAACTTATCTTCTACCTCTCCCAAGTATATAGGGGCACTTGAATAGGGATATAGAAACACTTTTTTACCCCATCCTTTTAATTTTCTAGGGTTTTTGTGGATATATTTTGATGCCTGAAGTATATACTTATCATTATCTATTATTTCACTTCTAAATCTATCTGAAAAAACATGACCTCTTCTTTCATATTTTATATTATAATACTTGGCATAGGATAGATTTAATCCATGCATTAGTCTCGATATATCAGCTCCAGCTGAATCAATAACCATATGGGCATGATTGTCCATCAAGCAATAAGCATATAACTTAAATCCATACTTCTTTTTATATCTTTTTAATCTTAATAAAAATTGTTCCTTATCATAATCATCTCTAAACAATAAAATTCCATCAACAGATCTAATCATCACATGATAAATCGAAAAATTTGTTTTTAATCTAATAGGTCTAGGCATGACAATACCCCTTTCGCTAATTTTTATGTTTTAAGTATTAGCTTAAGGGGTAATTTTTATACATGATTTAGTAATCTATTGTGTGAACCGGTTTAAAATTTAGAGATATTCGGTTTTTTAAACTTTTCATTTTTTTCACTGAACCGGTTTTAAATATTATCAAAAGCTACCTTAGCTGCGCCTATCATTCCTGAATCATTTAAATACTTGGCCGGTAATATTTCCGTCCCTTCTGGGCTATTGCAATTTTTTTTATAATATTTAATAACTTCATCCCACCAGTATTCTTTAGAGTTTATAACTCCACCCCCTATAATTATTCCCTCTGGATCGAAGATATTTTTAATATTTATTAGATATATACCTAAATCTCTGATAAACTTTTCAACAGCCCCTTCAGCATCTTCATCTTCTTTAATACTTTTAAATATATCCTTTCCCTTCATTCTTCTACCGGTTAACTCATAATAATTTTTCTCAATACCACTTCCAGAGATATATTGTTCCACACACCCCTTCTGTCCACAGTTACATTGTCTTCCACCTGGATATAAAATCCCATGGCCTAACTCTGCTCCTTGGTAGTTTTTGCCGTACCATATGCCAGACTCTTTCGAGTATATACCTCCTCCTAAACCAGTTCCCAGTGTTATCATTATAAAATTTTCTAATCCTTTAGCTGCTCCAACCCATTCCTCACATATAGCTGCCACATTTGCATCATTTTCTACGAAAATAGGTATATTACTAAATCTTTCCGATAATTCTTCTCTAATATTTGTATGGGCCCATCCTTCTATATTACCTCCAACATGCAAAACCTTGCCCTCATCCACGTCTATTACCCCTGGGGAGCCTAGACCAATGGCTTTTATATTTTCACCTTCCATTAATTCCTCGACTACCTTAGATATCCCTTCTAATACAGCTTTTCTTCCTTCTCTGCCTTGAGAATGTCGCCTTGCTCTTTTAAGTATTTTTCCATTTTCATTAATAAGTCCACCGGATATCTTAGTACCTCCTAAGTCAATTCCAATTACTCTTTCCATATATCCTTTCCTCCCTTACATTACAAAATATTATACATGGATAAATATTATATTTATCCATGTATAATATTTCCTTATCGTCTTGTGGATTTCCTTTTATAAATTGTATATGGTACTAATATTTTCTTTCCTCTGGTTTCATTTTCAATTGCATCTACCAATAATTTCATAGCCTCTTTTCCCAACTGACTAGCATTGATTTCCACAGATGTTAAAGGTATATTTGAATGCTCTGCCAGTGAACTATTATTAAAACTACCCACTTGTATATCCTTTGGTATATTTACTCCCATATCATGAAGCGCCTTAACTGCACCAAAGGCTACTAAATCATCGGTCACAATTAATCCATCGGGAATTGGGTTAATTTTAGATATCTTCTTTCCATAATAATATCCTGTTTTCTCATCAAAGCTACCACTAAAGAGTAACTTACTATCAAAACCAATATTATAATCCTCTAGTGCCTTCTTATAACCCTTTACCCTTTCTTTACTTACTATCAAATCCATATCCCCTACTATCATAGCCACATTTCTTCTTCCGTTATCAAGGATATGTTTTGTTAATTCATATGCAGCGGAATAGTTATCATTATCAACTTGATTAGTCCTCTTATCCTGCTCTATAGTGGAACCAATAAGGGAAAAGGGAAAATCAATATTTTCTAAATACTCTATACATTCATCATTAATTTTACTAGTCATAAGTATTATTCCATCGACTTTAGAGCCCCTTATAAATTTTTGTATTATCTTAAGTTCTTCACCTTTCTCTGTATTGGTAGAAACTAATAAATCATAATCTAAATTTGATGCTCCTTTAATAATTCCCCTAAGAGACTCAGTAAAGAATGGGTTAGAAAAATAATCTTCTGAAGTTGTAGGTATTACTATTCCTATTGTTCCTGTCTTTTTTATAGCTAATGATCTGGCATTTGCATTTGGATAATACTCTAGTTTATCCATACACTCTAGCACCTTCAATCTCGTAGGTTCACTTATTTTAGGATTATTAGATATTACCCTCGATACTGTGGATATAGAAACTCCTGCCAATTGTGCAACATCACTAGCCGTAACCTGCTTTCCTTTTTTCATAACTCACCTCTTTTCCTCCCATATATTATGAGTCTATTTTCTGTTTAGTTTATACGTTTTCCTGTTTCACTGTCAAAGAAATGTAAAGCGCCAATGTCATATCCAAAGGAATGCCTTTCTCCTCCATTATATACATAATGTCCCGGTACAGATATAATTAACTCCTGTCCATTATCCAGTCTAGTATATAAAGTTTTTTCTTTACCTAACATTTCCACCATTTCCACTGTACATTCAAAGGTATCTCCTAGCTTTCCACCACTTTTAAACCTTTCTGCCCTTATTCCCATGGAAACTTCTTTGCCTTCATAACCCTTCAATGCTACTGCATCTTCTTTAGAGGGTTTTACATTTATAATACCATTTTTAGCCATGAACTTTCCATCTTTAATACTTCCTTCGATAATATTTATTGTAGGTGCCCCGATAAACTTAGCCACAAATCTATTGGCAGGTTTGTTATAAAACTCTTCCGGATTCCCTACCTGCTGAATTTTACCATCATTCATTAATATAATTTTTGTTGCCATTGTCATAGCTTCTATTTGGTCATGGGTAACATATATTGTAGTACTGCCTAAGGCTTTATGAAACCTTACAAGTTCAACCCTCATGTGCTCCCTAAGTTTAGCATCCAAATTTGACAAGGGTTCATCCATAAGGAATACCTTAGGTTTCCTTACTATTGCCCTTCCAAGGGCAACCCTTTGTCTCTGTCCCCCTGAAATATCCGATGGTTTAGAGTATAGATAATCACTAAGCTCTAGTAGTTTTGCCGCTTCTATAACTCTATCATGGATGACTTTTTTATTTTCTTTCCTCATCACTAGGGAAAAGGCCATATTATCATATACTGTCATATGGGGATATAGGGCATAAGATTGGAAAACCATAGCTATGTCCCTATCTTTAGGTGGAGTTCTATTTATTCTTTTATCATTAAAATATAAGTCCCCTTCTGTTATAGAGTTAAGTCCAGCTATCATTCTTAGCAATGTAGTTTTACCACATCCCGATGGCCCTAATATAACACAAAAATCTCCACTTTCTATTGTTAAATCTATATTTTTTAATGTGAATTCTTCTCGCCCTTCATACTTTTTACCTATATTATTTAGTCTAACTTCCATAAATTTCCCTCCAAACCTTTTATAGCTTTATATATTTACTAACCTTTAACTGAGCCTTTAGATAAGCCTGAAACCAGTTGTTTTTGTAGCACTACAAACAATATTACTATTGGAATAGCCGTGAGTAATCCTCCCGCAGCAAAGGCCGGCTGATTTATGGTTCTTTTATCATTTACCAATGTAAATAACCCTGCTGCCAGGGTGTAACTTTCTGGACTTGTTAATAAAACCTTAGGTAACAAATAGTCCATAAATGGACCTATAAATGACCATAGTCCAATTAAAGCTAACATAGGTCTTGCAATGGGCATAATAATTAATCTATACACCTGCATATTAGAACACCCATCTATTTTCGCTGCATCATCTAACTCCGTTGAAATAGAATCTATATATCCCTTTAGTATAAATGTGTTATTTGCTATTCCTGCTCCTGCATATATTAGTGTAAGCATAACTTGTCTTGTAAAAGCTGGATTTATAGATGCTATAACAGAGTACATTGTAAAATAGGCTGTAATTCCTGCAAATGTAGGTATAGCCTGTATAAGCATCATAGCCATTAAAGATGTTTTTTTAGCTTTAAATCTATACCTTGAATAGGCATATCCTGTAAAAGAAACAATAATTAATGTCAGTACTGCTGTGGCCAATGCAATAAATATCGTATTTTTAGCCCATGTTAAATATAACGTATTTTCAAATAAATATTTAAAATGCTTTAAAGAAAATATAAATTGATCATTTAACATTAGATACTGCTCTTGCTTGCCATTAAAAGCTGATAAAATCATTTGGTATAAGGGCCACAAAATAACCAATACCCAAGAAAACAAAATAATATATGTTATTACTAGTAAAATCCTACCTGAAATGCTTAGAGGTTGCTTATCTGATAAATATAAATCTCCTTTTTTTCTAAATAAATTCATTATAATCGCTCCTCTTTAAAGGCTTTAGAGTTTCTATATCCCAAGAATGAAACGAACATTACAGCTATAGCTACAAATATAGTAATGGCTGCACCTATTCCTTGATATTGGTTTTCTATTGTTAATTTATAAATATATGATATAAGCAAGTCTGAAGATCCTGCTAAATTCCCATATTTGCTTGGTTCAAAGGGTCCTCCTCCATTAAACAGATATATGATAGAGAAGTTATTAAAGTTAAATACATATTGTCCTACCAATAATGGTGCCGTTTGAAATAACACTATGGGTATAGTAATACGTCTTAACTTCTGCCATGTTGTAGCTCCATCCATCTCGGCTGCCTCATATAAATCTCCAGGTATAGCTTGTAATACCCCGGTGGATAATAAGAATACATAGGAGCTTCCTAGCCAACCTTGTAGAAAAATAAGGGCCATTCTAGTTTGATTTGCATTATTTTTTACATTTAGTTCAAGTCCTAAAAAATCATTAGCCAATTGGGATATAGCTCCATTTTGAGATAACATTATACTGAAAAACATTATGGTTATAAATGCTGGAACTGCCCAGGGCAATAGATATACTGTTCTAAAAAACAATTTTCCCTTTACCCTATCGTTATTAACTAATAAGGATAGCCCAAATCCTATAACTATAGCCAGTGTTGTGGCTACAAAGGTCCATATAAGTGTCCAACTTAAAGTAAGCCAAAATACAGAGCCTGCTAAACCCTCTCCTAGAAATATAGCCTTATAGTTATCTATCCCTATCCAGCTAAATTTAGATTGATGCTGAGGGTCCATCCCTGTAAAGGACAATAATACAGTGGTGGTTACAGGTACTAATATAATAAATATAATAACTATAAAGGCTGGAACATTTATAATATATGGAAAGCCTTCCTCTCCCAAAGCCGACTTAGTTTCAAACCAGTTTCTAGGCCTAATTCCTTTTATAATATTCCTTTCTGTTTTTAGTACATCTTTAAAGGAAATATATAAAAGAAACATAGATATTATCACTAAAAATATTGCCAATATACCTTCTATCATAAATATTAATGATTTATCTATTCGTCTGCCTCCCTCAGCAAGGGTTATAAGTCCCCTTATGCCTTCACCTTGATAGTTTCCAAATCCTAAAGCATAGGGTATAGCAATAAAATATACAAATAAAGTGGCTAGTAAAAATATCAATCCCTTTTTAAACTGCTTATTGATTAATTGCCCCATACCTGGAAATAATAAAGAAAAATATGCTATTTTAGGTTTGCTTTTTTCCACTTCAATGGGAGTTTTCCTTCGCTGATCAGCTATATTGGACTTTATTACCTTTAGACCTAATTTGGTCTTCTCATTAATATCATGCTTTTTACTTTTAATAAATCCATTTTTAGATTTTGACGGAATATTATAGGATTTACTTTTCACAGATTCCTTATATTTTTGTTTAAGAGCTTTTATTTCATTTTTTTCAGCCTTTTTTGAAATTAACCCTTTTTTTCTATTTTCCTTTAATCTTTTTTCTTCCTTTTTAAGCTTCTCTTTTTGTTGTGTTTTAAATCTGCCTAACTCTTCTTTTCCCTTTTTTTCATCATTTGGACTTATATTTTTCTTTTCTTCTATAGCCTTTTTTAATTCTTTTTCTCCTTTAATTATATAATTTATTATATTAGGTAACTCTTCTTTTTTTAGTCTATTTTCTTCATATTTTAATTCAGCATCATAGGTTAGAGCTGTATAGCCTTTGTAAAACTTATACTTTTCTTCAGAAATAAATAAATTAATCTTAAGTTTTCTTATCTTTGGAGCCAACGATTTATCTAATTTAGTTATAAATTCTTTTTTCTTATCTTTTAATGAACTTAAGAAGTCCTTTTCTTTGTTCTTATATTCCCTTAATTTTTTAATATAGGGATGGCTCTCTTTGTTTTTTATCACTTCATTTAGTTGAGATTTTAGCTCTTTCTTTTTTTCCATAGATGCTTCTTTTATACTTTCATTTAATTTAGCAACTTCTTTTAAATACAGATTTTTCCTTTCATACTTGTTTCCAATTTCATCATATAAAAATCTATTATAATCTTTCAACTCACTCCCACCTTTTAAGAATTTTTTCTACTATTTATAATGCTTAATAAGGATAGTATGGTAATGATTAAAATTATATAACTGACTATATTAACATAATAGAATATTGAATCGAGCCTCAATTCCACTAAATTAAATGCCAAACTTCCCAATAGAAAAATAGTCCATATATAAACATAAATTTTATTAATCTTGTTATATTTAAAGGCAAAGTATGAGTATATCCCTAGAACCATAGGTACTATAATTTTAATGAGAAAAAAGCTAAGATGGGATGTAACATATAAATCATGAAGTCCTCCATCCACACTATTTAAGTCCCCTGTTTCTTTTAGTTTTAATACCCACTGATTATAAAGTTCTATATCTTTCACCTTTATCATAACATCCATAGAATTTATAAATATAATTAATCCGCATAATATTAATATAATATAAAGTTTTTTTTCAGGGATTTTTACATTAAAATTCATAACTCCTCCTATTTATAATAAAAGTATAGGGAAGAAGGCTAAAGCTATTCTTCCCTATTAATTATTAGTAAAACTAAAAGTTTAACATCATAGCATCAAATGATGCTTTTAGCTCTTCATAAGCCTCTTCCACATTAGCTGGCTTAGTATTTGACCATGAAAGTATTGCATTTTTCCATGTATCCCAAACAGATCCCCACTCTGTAAATAGTGGTCTAGCTGGTGCTTCTTCATAGGATTTAATTACAGCACTGATAACTGTTTTGTCTGTGTCTGATAAATCAGATTCTTCATATGTTGATAATGGTACATTCTCTAATATCTTACCTGTAGCTTTAAAGAAATCTACTGCATACTTAGGGTTTACCACCTCTTCAATAAATTTCTCAGCAAGCTTCATTTTTCCTTCGTTACCTTCAACCCTTGCATTTACTGACAGTCCCCATCCACCTTTCCAGTGGGCTAATGAATTACCGTTTATAGTAACTCTGTTTATAGGTAATATCTCTAAGTCTTCTCCATTATTGGCTAAGTTTGATAAACTTCCTGTGGACCATGGCCCTTCAAGTCTTAATGAAGCCTTGCCTCCTGTACTAAATGCTGTATCCATATAACCCCACGCTGCATCTTCATCCCAAAGAGATGTTTTGGCCTCATTGTGAGCCTTCCAATAATTAAATAAAGCTTCAAATAATTGTTGTTTATCCTTTGACAAGTCACTAAATTCTTTAGTTAAATCTGAAGTTAGCTTACCAGAGTCATCTTTTCCAAGTAGTTCTATATCTGCTGAATTTGTAGTTGCAACTCCAAACCAAGCATCAAAAGCCGGTATTAACATATCCTCTGTATCTAAGTCAGTAAACTCTATAGTTTTTGAAAGATCAATTCCATTTGCCTTAGCATTTGCTGAGTTTCCAAATATAATTAAAGTTTCAATATTCATGGGAAATGCTAGATAGTCTTCTCCTACTTTAAAGTTTCCACCTAACCCTTCATCATAATTATCAAATCCACCTACATTTTTAGCCATTGTTTTAGCATCAAGACCCGATAAGGCTTCATTTTGAGATAGACCATAGATCCTATCTGCAGGGATTGCAAATACATCTGCCACATCTTTATTTGTAACATCTGTAGAATCCAATACATCTAAATGGTCAAAGGAAGGTGTTTTAATAAACTCAATTTTTGCATCTGGATATTCCTCTTTAACCCTCTCCGCTGCCTTTTCATAATGGGACAACCAACCTTCTTCTACCTGTACACTAATAGTCTCACTAACTCCATTTTCTCCATTACTAGACTCATCATTACCTCCACAAGCCACAAGGGTAACTGACAACATTAACACTAAAAGTAAAGCAATAAGTTTTTTCATTTTTTTACCTCCTATTTTTTATTAATGCTTTTATTAAAATATATTATTACTAACTAAGCTTTTTTAATATCCCATATTTCTTTGGCATATTGTTCTATGGTTCTATCTGATGTGAATTTGCCAGCATTGGCCATGTTTATCCAACATTTCTTTGCCCAGTCCCTTCTATTCCTAAAGGCATTATCTACCCTTTTATGGGCCTCTCTATAACTATCAAAATCCTTCATCAAATAGTACTGATCAGGACTATGCCAACTGGCTCCCTTTAAAATAGAGTCATGGAGTTCTTTAAATATCCCAGTATCTCCATCGCTAAATGTACCATCTATTAAAGAGTCCATTACTCTTTTTAATCCCTTTACTTCTTTATAATACTTTGTTGGATTGTAACTATCCTCTATTTCTTTTATATCTTCTACCTTAAGTCCAAATATGAAGTTGTTTTCTTCTCCCGCTTCTTCTACTATTTCAATATTTGCTCCATCTAATGTCCCTATTGTTGGAGTACCATTTAACATAAATTTCATATTCCCTGTTCCCGATGCTTCTTTTCCCGCTGTTGAAATTTGTTCTGATATATCTGCTGCTGAAAATAGCTTTTCTCCATAGGAAACCCCATAGTTAGTTACAAGTACTACTTTAATCTTTTCATTTATATCTTTATCATTGTTAACTAACTCTTTGATCTCGTTTATAAACTTTATAACTCCCTTGGCCCTTTCATAACCTGGAGCTGCCTTTCCACCAAAGATAAATGTTCTATTGACCATATCTAAATCTGGATTATCTTTTAATCTATAGTATAGGTCTAATATGTGGAATGCATTTAATAATTGTCTTTTATATTCATGGAATCTTTTAATTTGTATATCAAATATGGAATTAGGGTCTATTTCTACACCTTCATTTTCCTTGATATATTCTGCCACCTGATTCTTTTTCTTTTGTTTAATATCTAAAAATTTATTAAGGATCTTTTCATCATCCTTATACTTTTCTAACTTTTTTAACTCTTCTAGATTTGTTATCCATTTATCTGAACCTAATAAGTCTGTTATAAGATCTGAAAGTTCTGGATTAGATTTTAATAACCATCTTCTTTGGGTAATTCCATTGGTTTTATTGTTAAATCTTTCAGGATATAGTTTATACCAGTTGTTTAATTCACTTTCAGTTAAAATATCAGTATGAACCTGGGCCACACCATTTGTTGAATGGGTGCCATAGATTGCAAGATATGCCATCTTAATATTATCCCCTGATATTATTTCGTAATTTTCTGTCTTTTGGGACATGCCTTTCTCTTTTAGTTCCTCTATTAATTTTTCATTTATTTTTTCAATCATTTCATATACCCTAGGTAATAGGGATTTATAAAGTTTTATTGGCCATTGCTCTAAGGCCTCCTGTAGTATTGTATGATTAGTGTATGCAAAGGTTTTCACTGTAATGTTCCAAGCCTTATCCCACTCCATATCATATTCATCAGTTAATATTCTCATCATTTCTGGAATAGCAACTGTTGGATGGGTATCATTTAGTTGTATTCCATGTAGGCTATGAAAGTTATCTAGATTATCATAGTTTTCTAAGTGTTTTCTAATTAAATCCTGTAATGATGCAGAAACGAAGAAATACTGTTGTTTTAATCTTAGTATCTTACCTTCCTCCCTTGAATCATTGGGATATAAAACCTTAGATATATATTCAGCATCATTTTTATCCTTTACCGATAAGTCATAATTTTGTTTATTAAACTCCTCTAAGTCAAAGGGCCTAATAGCTTCAGCTTTCCATAGCCTTAAAGTGTTTATTGTATTTCCCCCATATCCTATAATAGGTGTGTCATATGGAATAGCCAAAACATCTCCATCACTAAAGTTTACCACTACCTTATCCTGAGATTTTCTTATGGACCAAGGGTCTCCAAACTCTAGCCAATTATCATGTTTTTCGACTTGAAAACCATCTATAAATTTTTGACTGAAAATACCATATTCATACCTTAATCCATATCCCATTAAGGGATAGTCTAGTGTGGCAGCTGAATCAAGGAAACAAGCAGCCAATCTTCCTAAACCACCATTCCCCAATCCAGCATCATCTTCTGCTTCTTCTATTTTGTTATAATCTATTTGGTATTCTTCTAATAACCCTTTTATTTCTGACTTCCAATTCATATTTATTAAATTGTTACTTAAAGCTCTTCCCATTAAATATTCTGCCGAAAAGTAATATGCCTTCTTTTTACCATGATATTTACTTAAGGAATTGTTCCACTTAGGAACTATCTCTTCCATAAGTCCCTTTACTAGGGTAATGTACTTCTCTTTGTCATTACAATCGATAAATTTCTTGCCAAAGGTCGTTAGTGAATAACTTTTTATTCTTTCTTGTATTTTTCCTTTATAATCCAAAGGGTCACCTCCTATAAGTATTTGTTATATCCCTTAACCTTGTTATTAGTTCATCATTAATATCTGTTTTTTCCATTCTCCAAATCCAGTTGCCGCCAATAGTCGATGGAATATTCATCCTAGATTTGTCATCTAGACCTAAAATATCTTGCATAGTAGTTAGAGCTAAATATGAATTTGAACTCCAAGCTCCCCTTATGAAGCCCCAGTTTGATCCTTCGTGGGAATCTAGTTTTAAATATTTAGTTGCATATTCCCTAGTTTTATCATCTACTAAGTTCATCCACCCAATAACTGTTGAATTATCATGGGTTCCTGTATATACTACAGAATTTTTATTATAATTGTGGGGTAAATAGTCACTTTCCTCCCTTGGATCAAAGGCAAATTGTAACACCTTCATTCCCGGAAAACCTGAATCCTTTAAAAGTTTTTCTACATCTTTTGTTAAAAAGCCTAAATCTTCTGCTATTATATTTAAATCTCCCAGTTCACTTTTTAATGTATCAAAAAGCTTCATTCCTGGTCCCTTAGTCCATCTACCATTAACTGCATCTTTAGAACCATATTTAACTTCCCAATAGGACTCAAAACCTCTAAAGTGATCTATTCTTACTACATCAAATAATTTAAAGCTATGTGCAAATCGTTCTATCCACCATTTATAATTATCTTTTTCCATTGCTTCCCAATCGTAAATGGGATTACCCCATAATTGACCCTTTGCTGCAAAGGCATCTGGAGGACATCCTGATACTGTTTTAGGAATTAAATTATCATCTAAATTAAATAATTGTGGGTTTGACCATACATCGGCACTATCCTCTGATACATATATTGGTAAATCCCCTATGATATTTATCTCTTTCTTATTTGCGTATTTTTTTAAATTTTTCCATTGTTTATCGAAAAAGTATTGGGTGAAAATCCAAAAGTAAATAGAGTCTTCATTATCTTTTTCAAACTTCTTTACTTCATCGGAATCTATTTTTCTATATTTTTTATCCCAATAGAACCATGACCTATTGTCATGATAACCTTTCAAGGCCATAAATAGTCCAAATTCCCTAAGCCACCATTTGTTTTCCAAATAGAATTTATTAAGTTCATTATATATATTATCTTTAGCACTATTATAAACTAGCCTTAAAATTTCCAGCTTATTTTTATATAATAATCCGTAGTTTACTTCTTTAGGATTATTTCCTAGGTTATACTTTTTAATTTCCTCTAAGGTTATATATCCCCTATCAATAAATTCCTCTAGGTCTATAAAATAAGGGTTTCCTGCAAAAGCTGAAAAGGATTGATATGGAGAGTCTCCATAACTAGTAATCCCTAAAGGTAATACTTGCCAATTTTTCTGATTGGTCCTTTCTAAAAAATCAATAAAATTATAGGCTTCTTTTCCAAAATCTCCAATTCCATAATCACCGGGAAGAGAAGATATATGAAGTAAAATACCACTTTGACGTTGTTTTTCCATAGCATTCTCCTTTATCTAAATCCACTGTATTAGCTAATCAACTGAAATTTCTTTATATTTTATATTGTTTTGGGAATCTACTATCTTAAAGCTTATATTTTCTATAGTTGGATTAGTATTATCCACTTGTATCTCGTAATCATCAGCTTTTTTAATAATCTTAATCTTGGTTGTGAAACTTTTTCCTTTTGTAAAGTCATAACTTACTCCATCATCATCGTATAATTGATATTTAGCTTCTTTATCAACATAGGCTAAAACTGATAAAGTGTTTTGATCTAATTCCTTTACATTTTTAGAAGGTTTTGTATAGGGAATCATTGTATCCTTTCTAATGAAAAACTTTAACTCATCTAAGTTATAATTTACATATTGAATTCCCTTTTCCCTTACAAGACTAGTCATATTTTCTTTTAAGAAGGACACCTCTAACATTTCCTCTGGAAGATATACATATCTTCCTTTATGATTGGGATGATGTATCGGTATTATCATTAGTTGATCCCCTAAAAGAATTTGATCCTCTACTTCTTTAGCTAAATCTCCTTTAAATTCAAAGGATAAGGGCTTAAACATTAATTTATGGTTATTTACAGCTTTCATATATTCTGAATAAATATATGGAATAAGCATATACCTTCCCTTTATTATATTTCTAGAATTATTCATAACTTCTTCTGTAAAAGCATAGGGTTCTTGATTTGCAGAACCAATGGCTGTATGATTTCTAAGTAGTGGTGTAAATACACTTAGTTGTAACCATCTGGTTAAAAGTTCACCATTACAATGACCACCAAATCCACCAGTATCCCCTCCAATATAGAAAAATCCACACATATTTAATGAAGGCATCATTTTTATATTTTGTTCTAAATGGGACCACCAAGAGGAATTATCTCCTGTCCAAATTCCACCATATCTATGCATTCCTATTGAAGAAGCTCTAGATATTAATAAAAACCTTTTATCATTTAATAACTTACTTAACCCTAAATTTGCAGACTTAGTCATATAATAGCCATACAAATTATGAACTTCATCATTGGAAACTTTCTTTCCATCTACGTTATGATAAAAACTCTGATAGTATAAATCTTTATTAGCTAAGTTGGAAAAATTATCTTTTAACTCAAAATATGAATAAACATTTAAGTTCTGTCCTTTTTTTTCATTTGCATATTCTATGGCTTGATTTAAGTACTTTTCTTGATAAAATATAGCTGGTTCATTCATATCATTCCAGAAACCTTCAATTCCACAATCGGTTAAAGCTTTATACTTTGAACCAAACCATAATTGAGTTTCTTCCTTCATAAAGTCTGGAAAATGAACTTTTCCTGGCCATACTACTCCTTCATAGGGTTTACCATCTTTATCCCTACAGAAATGATCCCCTTTAATGCCCTCTTCATATATGTCATATCCATCTTCTACCTTTACCCCTGCATCTATTATAGGAACTAAATATAAACCATCCTCTTTTAATTCATTAACAAAATCTTTGAACCCGCTAAATCTTTCTTCTGATATAGAAAAGTCTTTAAAATTATCCATATAATCTAAATCAAGATAAATTCCTTCTAATGGTATATCATTATTTCTAAAAGTATCATATACTTTTTTTACATCCTCTTTATCTTTATATCCCCATCTACTTTGAAAATATCCAAAGGCCCATTTAGGAGGAACATAAGGTTTACCTATTATCTCTAAAAATTTATTTGATATATTAGTTGGATTATCTCCTTCGATTATATAGATGTAAAAGTCCTGCCCATAAATTTTAATATTCAGATAATTCTTATCATGATAACCTACATCATATTTAATTCTAGTTGGAAAATCAATAAAGTATCCCCTAGAAACTTCTCCAGATACTATAAAAAAGTTATGGGCTGAGTAAAGCTTAGTTTTATCTTCTGTGTGACAAGCATCATCGGTACAGTAGGATTCGTATAATCTACCCCTTTTATTTATCTCTCCTAAATTCCCTCCCAGACCATAAACCATGTCTTCCGGTGAAAGGGCTATAGATATATTACTATGTTTATCTTGAAAATTAATATCTAAATCATTTTTTTCTTCTGAAATCACCTTTTCTTTAACCACTGCTCCTGTTTCTATTGGATTACCATACTTAAATACTTTTATTCCATTATTCATTTTATATGTTTCCATGGTCAAGTCCCTCCTACACTCTTGCAAGCGCTTGCACAAATGCTATATAAATAAACATATAATTTAAAATTATATGTTTATAATCTTTTGCAACCGCTTGCACTGTTGTTATATAAATAGAATACACCATTTCATTTCAATTGTAAAGTGTTGTTAAAAATAAAACTATTAGGGATAAATAATATTAAACCGGTTCATTTAGAAATTTACTTGTTTAAACCGGTTGATTTCATCTTTTAATAAAAAAATAAACTTCCACTCTAAAAATTTTTTCTTTATATTATTTTGACTTTTTCTCTTTTTTATATCTATATTAAAATCTTTAGCACCTGATTTCTTCATATTTTGTCCCCTTTGTTTGTTAGGTTTTTTAATGTTTAGACAGAATATACTTGTCTAACTTCTTCCTATATAAATCCATATAGTGAGGTTGATTCATTACTATTAAGGGATATATAACCGATTACTCATAGTTGGAAGTTATATACTCTATCTTCTCATTATTACAGTTAATAAATAGTTGAATATATTATGTATATGGTATATAATGTATAAAAATACATAAACTTTTAGGGGGAGTTAAATGAAAAAAACAAACATAACTATAATTATAATATTAACAATTTTAGCAGTTTTTTACCTTTCATATGATACAGCATTTGAGTATTTATATGGATATCCTAAAGACTTTAATTTTGCACTAAAATATGGAGTTAAAGGTCTTAACAAAGTAGATACCTTTAAAGATACCATAACAAAGGACACAGTGGAAGGCTTAAAAACTATAAAGTTAAAGTTAACTCATGAAGATATGAAGAAGATATATAATGAGATGAAGAATATGGATATTTTAAATATGCCAACTAAATTTGAGAAAAGAAGAGAGATGTATCCAGTAGGACTATACTCACTAAGAATCAATTTTAATGGAAAGGAAAGACAAATAGAATGGACATCCAATGATTTTATGCCAATAGATATTTCCTTTGATGAAGTAGTAATCGAAAATGAAGAAACTGGTGTGTCTATGATTGAATTTGTACCAAATAATAAAAAGGAAAAAGATGAGGAGTATATAAAACTAGAAAAACTAAGTAAATTAAAAATAGTTATACAAAATATTATAGAAGACAAAAGAAAGGTGAAACAATTACCAGAAAGCAACTTATATTTATAAAGATTGATACACAGCTTATATCTTTATTTCTTTTGTTAGCTCAAATCACTTAAGATTTTTGACATTACTACTGGCTCCCTTTTTATCGTTTTCAGCGCCGATTAATTTTCAAACCGGTTCATTGTATAATTTTATATGTGTTTAATTTGAAAAAAACACATTTGAGATTAGAACAACCTTTATTTTTTTGTTATTTTCCCCCTTTTATTCCTTAATTAGATTGCTTGTCCAAATTTACTATAATTAAATAAAATTTTTCGTTTATTAATTTTAAATTTAAAGATAAATTTGCCTATTTATGAACACTTATCTAAAAAATCATCTATTATACTTTTATACTTGTCATCTCCAAATAGCAAATCCACCCCTAAAGAACATAATCCCGACACCCTCGATTGAGTTATATTTCCAAAATAACCACACACATCTTTAGTTTTATAGTCACAAAACCTTATTATAAGTACCATACTTATAGCTTTAGCTTCCGTTGTTTCTCTAACATATTTCATTTTTATCTTAGTTCTATCTTGATTTATATAATTTGCCACAAAATCAATCACATTATCGGGTTCTATATCCTTAGCTATAACAACTTTTTCACTTTTATATTCACATTTTTGATTTTCAAAGCCATATTTTAATTCTATTTGTTTTTCTTCATCTTCAGAATTGGGCACTAACATAAAATCTAAGTATTCTTTTATAGCTTTTTTCTTATTTTTTTCGCTATATAACTTTAATATAAAGTCAGTATCTAGTATTTGGAACTTATCTTTTACCTCTCCCAAGTATATAGGGGCACTTGAATAGGGATATAGAAACACTTTTTTACCCCATCCTTTTAATTTTCTAGGGTTTTTGTGGATATATTTTGATGCTTGAAGTATATACTTATCATTATCTATTATTTCACTTCTAAACCTGTCTGAAAAAACATGGCCTCTTCTTTCATATTTTATATTATAATACTTGGCATATGATAGATTTAATCCGTGCATTAGTCTTGATATATCAGCTCCAGCTGAATCAATAACCATATGGGCATGATTATCCATCAAGCAATAAGCATATAACTTAAAACCATACTTCTTTTTATATCTTTTTAATCTTAGCAAGAATTGTTCCTTATCATAGTCATCTCTAAATAATAAAATTCCATCAACAGATCTAATCATCACATGATAAATCGAAAAATTTGTTTTTGATCTAATAGGTCTAGGCATAGCAATACCCCTTTCGCTAATTTTTATGTCTTAAGTATTAGCTTAAGAGATATTTTTTATACATGATTTAATATTTTATTGTATGAACCGGTTTTATATTTGGAGAAGTTTATTGTATTTAATTTACCGGCTTTTTCACTGAACCGGTTTTAAATTTGGGATCTATCGTCTACTTTTCTTATTACTGAATGACAAATGGGTTCAAAGTGTCTTAACCAGAACCTTTTTCCTTCTCTATTTTGGGATTCAAAATCTACGGTACAATGCTTCATACCATTTTTTATTCCCCAATTTATAACTTCAGCTAGAACATTAGTAGCTATATCCAAACCTCTGGTTCTGGGATCTGTGTATCCAAAGTTTACCCCTAGAGTCCCCTTATCTTGAACCGTTTTAGCATTAGGCCCTTTGCCGACCATTGCTCTTATGGCAGATACCATTTCCCCTTGCCTTTCTGCCACAAAAGTTATAACATCTTTATTAAAAAAATTATTTTTTAACTCCTCAATTGTAGGTTCCTTGCCTCTATTTAAAAATATCGGCTCTCTACTTAAATGGGCATTGATACCTTTATCAAATCTTTTAATATCCATAATATCATCTAATTTGGCCCTTCTTATTAATATATCTTTTGACCTGTCTATTTCTATTGGTACCATAGGTCTTAGTCCATCTATTACTAATAACCCAAATGAAAGGTTAAAGAACAGCTCCTTTAACAAATCATCATTGGCATAATATGTAATGCAGTGGGTATAGTTTTCCATGGAAATCCATTCTTTTGAAAGATATCTATAAAGTCGATAATATATATCTTCTTTGTTATCATTACCAAGGGAACTATGGCCCCATTCAGGAATATAGACTCCTTTGTTATTACCTTTAAATTCCTTTATATTTGCATATCCTGCCATGTAACCTACTACTTCACCATTTTTAATAGCTACTGCCGATGGATTATCACTTATACCCTTTAGCAGTGAAAAGATACTATCTAACTTTTCATATTTACCAGGTAATTCTTTATGATCTCTCCTTAACCTACCATAATTATCAGTAAATATTTTAACTGCATCTTCAACATAATTATTAATAAATGGTTTTATTTCGATCACTTAACCGCCCCCTTATTTTCCACCTTAAATTCCTTAGACCATTATATTATACTAATGAGTTCTATATACACCTTTCATCTCCTTTATATTTCTAACATATTTATAAAAAAGGTCCTAACTTGAAGCCTCAGAACCTTTCTTTATAATTAATCAACTTCCATTTTCTCCATATGCCAACATCCATATATAAGTCCTCCAATAAACATTACAATAGCTATTATGACTGTACTGGGTAAAATAGTGATACCTTTGATAATACTATAATTATTCTCTATCAACATAAGATTAGATACCACCGGTAATGGAAATGGTATAAAACTTCTCACCTTTGGATTAACTAAAAACACTATACTTGTAATAAGCTGTGCAAAAATATATATTGACGGAGCAACTATGTTTCTACTAACTAATGCTATGGACCCGGTTACTGTAATCATAAGCATTTGAAAGGCAAAAGCTTTTATAGTAAGTGTTAAATGTTTTATTATAATTGTGGTTGTAAGGGTATCCTTAAAACTTATAGTGCCTATAACTATAATTATAATAAACTCCACAATATATAATAGGAATGCTACTAACACTATTGCAATGATTTTCCCCACAAATATCTTCCATCTATTATATCTATACATTATCAATGTTTCCATTGTATTGTTTTTAAATTCACTTACAAATACATATGCTGTGAGTATATTTATGGCTATAAGAAAACCATATGAAAACATAGTCATATTTAGCCATGTAAATAGATCATCGACATTTACTATAGATGACTTATTTAATGGAATATTGGTTATATACATCAAAGCAAATACTCCTAAAGTTAAGAGTATCCAAATTCTTTTAAATTTTTTCAACTCACATATTATAATATTATACATAGTATACCTGGTTTCTAAAACTATATCAAATAACATCATAAGAAATTATTAAGTATAGTTTTTCACTTCTTACAAAAGTGGTAGCATCACAGGATTCAGCTACTAGGGTGTAGCCCCTTGACTACAAATTCC
>NZ_JBAKFX010000023.1:0-55270 GCF_037577855.1 Dethiothermospora halolimnae
GGAGGGGGAAAGTGTATCCTTTTTTAGGGCCAAACGGTCTTTTGATACCCATTAATAGTAAAATGTGTATAATAAACATTTTTTGTATGAGTAAAATTTTTACTGGAAATTAGATGCGAAATTTCTGGGCTAGCAATATTAACCTTTACATTTTTATGTTATTTGTATATAATATAGTATAATAAAACTATCTATTAGTATAAAGGAGATGAGAGTCAATCATGAGTAATTACGTAGTTCTTTGTAGTTAATTAGCTTTATCCTAGGATAACTATGTCCTTTTTTAGCTAATTAAACTAAATAAGAATTACGTAATGGATGATTTGACTCTTTTTTTGATATCTAATTTTATAGACTACTTCAATATATCTATAAAATATTAAAGTTATTTTCTGTGATTAATAGATAGTTTAGTTTATATGTATAGAAAATAATATTGGCTCTATTGTGGGCTTTATAATAAAAACAGGAAAGAGGAGACTATCTCCTTTTTCCTGTTTTTTTGTATTAAATTTAAATTATTAAATGATTTGTAATATAGGGAGGAATAAATATGAGCATATTAAATGTAGAAAATATAAGTTTTAGTTTCGGAGATAAAGTGTTGTTTAAAGATATTTCCTTTAGGCTTTTAAGGGAAGAACATGTAGGTTTAGTAGGTGTAAATGGATCAGGGAAAACTACATTTTTAAATATTCTTACTGGAAAGTTAATACCCGATGAAGGGAAGATAAACAGTCCATCATCAATAAATATAGGATATCTTGATCAACATACAGAGTTAGAAGGAAAGTCAACAATAAGAGAAGTCTTAAAATCAGCTTTTCATAATCTATACTCTATTGAAAAGGATATGATTTCTATTGGAGATAAGTTATCCAGTTGTTCTGGAAAAGAAACAGAGAAACTTATAGAGAGATTTGGAAAATTACAAAGCATATTAGAATCAGAAAATTTCTATAGTATTGATAAGCATATTGACAATGTGGCCAATGGTTTGGGGCTAGATGGATTAGGTATGGATAGACCAGTGGAAAAACTCAGTGGAGGACAAAGGACAAAGGTGAAGCTAGGTAAACTTCTCCTTGAAAGGGCAGATATTTTACTTTTAGATGAGCCAACCAATTACTTAGATAAAGAGCATGTATCTTGGCTAGGGGAATACCTTGAGAATTATCCAAATAGTTTTATCGTTATATCCCATGATACTAAGTTTTTAAATAAGATAACCAATGTGATTTATAACATTGAGTTTTCTTCAATGAAACGATATCCGGGAAATTATAATACTTTTCTTAAATTAAGGGAAAAAAATAGGGAAGAGTATCTGAAACAGTATAAAAAACAACAGAAAGAAATTAAAAAAATGGAGGAATTTATTAGGAGCAATATATCTAGAGCATCAACGTCTAAAAGGGCAAAAAGTAGACAGAAAAAATTAGCTAAAATGGATAAAATGGAAAAACCTAAGGGGAATCCAAAGTCTTCATTTAATTTTAACATAGCTAGAGAATCATCTGATGTTGTATTTAGAAGTTCTAATATGGATATAGGTTATACCTATCCTATATTAAGAAATATAAACCTTAAACTTAAAAGAGGGGAAAAGGTAGCTATTACAGGGTGTAATGGTGTGGGAAAATCCACATTATTAAAAACCATAATGGGTGAGATTAGACCTTTAAATGGGAATGTAAAATTAGGTCAATTTCTTTTTCCAGCATATTTTGAACAGGAAGTAAAGGGAAAAAATAAAACACCTATAGAAGATGTATGGAATGAATTTCCTAGAAAAACTAGAAGGGAAATTAGATCATCTCTGGCTATGTGTGGATTAACAGAGAAACATGTTAGACAAAAGATGTATGAATTAAGTGGTGGAGAACAGTCTAAAGTAAGGCTATGTAAACTTATGATGAAACATTCTAATTGGTTACTTTTAGATGAACCTACCAATCACTTAGACATTCATGCTAAAGAAGCATTAAAAGAAGAACTAAGGTCCTATAAAGGAACTATCCTTATAGTGAGCCATGAGAAAGCCTTTTATGAAGAGTGGGTAACGGACATTTGGAATATGGAAAAGTACTCTAGTAGTGAAGAATTAAAAAAGATAACGATATGATGAATTAAAGAAGAAAGTGTAAAGAGGAAAGAATAAATATGAGGATACAGAAGTTGCGCTTCTTTATATGTAGGCCTGAATATATTCAGGCCTACATTAATGTCTTATAATAATATAGTATAACAGTAAAATTTAGTTGCTAGAGGTTGGTAACCCAATTTAGTTGCTAGAGATTGGTAACCCAATTTAGTTGCTGGAGATTGGTAATCCAATTTAGTTGCTGGGGGATTCGTAATCCCACAGCTTACCAACTCCCTGCTCCTTGTACTTTGTATTGAATAAAGGAGTGTAACATCATCTTTATTCATAGAGAAATTTTATAATTCACATTTGAATATAAAAATATTCTATTTTCTTTTTAACGGTAAACATGGTAATCTATAATTTGATTTGATTTGGCTTAAAAAGAGTAACTAAATTGGGGTGTACTTATGGAAATTAAGATTAATAATTTAACCAAAACTTTTGGAGATATAGAAGCGGTAAATAACTTGAATATTAATATAGATGATGGGAAGTTAATAACCATATTAGGACCCAGTGGTTGTGGGAAAAGTACTACCCTTTTTCTAATAGCTGGATTATATAAGTCCACTAGTGGTGAAATATTTTTTGGAGATAAATTAGTAAATAATATTGAGCCTGAAAACAGAAAGATAGGAATGGTATTTCAAAATTATGCATTATACCCCCATATGACTGTCCTCAAAAATATCATGTTTCCCCTTAAAATGTCTAAAGTTAAAAAAAGACAAGCTAAAAAAAGGGCAATAGAAATGGCTAGACTAACCCAGATTGAAGATTTATTAAATAGAAAACCATCCCAGCTTTCAGGGGGACAGCAGCAGAGGGTAGCCATAGCAAGGGCCCTTGTAAAAGAGCCTAAGATATTATTATTGGATGAACCTTTATCTAACCTAGATGCAAGGCTTAGGATAAAAATGAGGGAAGAAATTAAACGGATACAACAGAAAACTAAGATAACAACCATACTTGTAACCCATGACCAAGAAGAGGCCATGAGTATATCGGATAAAATATTACTTATGAAGGATGGAGAATTTCAACAATATGCTACACCTAAAGAAATGTATAGAAATCCATCCAATAAATTTGTAGCTAAATTTTTAGGTAATCCACCTATAAATTTATTAGAAGGAGAAGTAAAGGATAATCTAATTAAAATAAAGGATATAGAAATTATTTTAGATAAAAATAAGCTCTACAATAAGGCGATAGTTAAAAATAAAGTAACAGTGGGAATTAGACCGGAGGATTTAATTATATCATCTAAAGGAATTATTAAAGGATTAATAGTGGGAATACAGCAAATGGGAAAAGAACTATATGTAGATATAAAAGTAGGAATAAAAGTTATAACTACAGTTATTTCATGGGATTATGATTTAAAGTTAGGAGATAGTATAGGTTTGGATATAAAGAGAGTTCACTTATTTTAGTTTTTATTTTGGAGTGATTTTGTGAAAAAAAAGATAAACTTTAAAAATATATTAAAAAATAATGAAATCAAGGGGATATTATATATATTGCCAGCTCTTATTATACTATCTGTTTTTCAAATATATCCAATAGTTAAATCATTGGCTATGAGCTTTTATACTGACTTTGATTATTTAGAGGGAACAGTTTATGAAAGGGGTTTAGATAATTTTAAATATGTATTGTCAGATCCTGATTTTTATTTAGCCCTTAAAAATACTTTTCTATTTGTATTAGGAGTTGTTCCATTATCCATAATAGTATCCTTAGGATTTGCCCTATTACTTAACTCTAAAATAAAGTTTAAAGGATTTTTTAGAAGTGTATATTTTTTACCCTTTGTAACCTCTTTAGTGGCTGTGTCAATTGTTTGGAGATGGATGTTTAACGGGGAATATGGACTCATTAATCATTTTTTAAACCTTTTAGGAATAGATAAGGTGAATTGGTTAACAAATCCTAATATGACCATTCCAATACTAGTCTTATTAAGTGTATGGAAGGGAATGGGATATAAAATAATAATATTTTTAGCGGGACTTCAAAATATAGATGAAAAATATTATTTATCAGCCAAAATAGATGGGGCATCAAGATGGGAACGATTTAAAAATATAACTTTACCATTATTAAGACCAACTATATTTTTCGTGTCAATAACTTCGGTTATAGGGTCTTTTAAAATATTTGATGAAGTTTTTATTCTTTATGATAAAGATATGGGTCCATTAAAAAGTGGACTGACTATTGTTTATTATATATTTAATAAATTTTATAGATACTGGCAGTTTTCCATAGCTGCAGCGGCATCATTTGTATTATTTTTAATAATATTTATATTTACTATTATTCAGCTTAAGTTAGGTAGAAGAAAAATGGATTAGGGAGTAATTAATATGAAGAGTAAATTTATATCTAAAGGTTTTATATATTTAATACTTATAATTGGTGCAGCATTTATATTACTGCCCTTTATATGGATGATATCCACATCCCTTAAACCAGCTAATGAGGTTTTAACTGTAACTCCTAAGTGGGTACCATCGGAAATTAGATGGGAAAACTTTAAAATAGCCTTTAAATCGGCACCATTTAAAAGATACTTTTTTAATAGTGTTTTTGTAACAGTAATGGTTACAGTAGGGGAGCTTATAACTACAATACTAGCAGCCTATGCCTTTGCTAAAGTGGATTTTAAGGGTAAACATATAATATTTTCCCTTTTAATAGCTACTATGATGGTACCAGGGGAAGTTTTGATTATACCAAACTTTGTAACATTGAGTAAATTAGGGTGGATTGATAGTTATAAGGCCTTAATAATACCATGGTGTGGAAGTATATTTGCAATATTTTTATTGAGACAACACTTTTTTAGTATACCCGATGAACTATATTATGCTGCTAAGATAGATGGATGTACAGATTTTAAATATCTATGGCTTATTATGGTTCCCATAGCCAAACCAGCAATTATAACATTAGTTATATTAAAGGTTATAGGTAGTTGGAATTCCTTCATATGGCCCTTAATTATGACAAATTCAGAGGAGATGAGGACTTTACCTGTGGCCCTTTCAAACTTTAGCTCAGAGGCTGGGACAGAGTATCATATTCTTATGGCAGCTGCCACAATGATTATATTACCTATGATAATACTTTATATAATTTTACAAAAACATATAATATCAGGAGTTTCTAAAACTGGAATAAAGGGATAACAAAGTTTGCTATCTGTAGACTTTGAAATATAAAAAAATATAAATACATGGAGGGATTTATTATGAAAAAGTTTTTATCTTTACTATTAGTAGTGACATTAATATTCAGTCTTGTTGCTTGTGGTAGTTCAGAAGACACTGAGACATCAAAGGACGAGACAGAAAAGGTAAAAGAAACAAAGGATGCAAAAGAAGAAATCACTATAGCAACTGAAGTTACAGAACCTGTTGAATTTGAATTCTGGCATGCGATGGGAGGAGCTAAGGAAAAGGCCCTAAAGAAAATGACCGACGAGTTTAATGAAAAAAATGATAATATAACTGTTAAGCTAGTTCATCAAGGGGGATACAGGGATCTATTTCAAAAGTTAATGGGAGCTGCTAAGGCAAAACAACTTCCAACGTTAACTCAAGTATATTCCAATAGACTATCTTGGTATGTTTCTAAAGGGTTAGTGGAGAATTTAAATCCATATATGGATAATGAAAAGGTTGGATTTACTAAAGAGGAAAAAGAAGATGTACCAGAACTATTTTTAAATGATGGTATATGGGATGGAAAGCAATATGCCTTTCCCTTTAATAAAAGTCAAATGGTATTATACTATAATGTAGATATGTTTGAAGATGCCGGATTAGAAGTTCCTAAAACTTGGGAGGAATGGAGAGAGGTTTCTAAGAAGTTAACTGTTGATAAAGATGGAGATGGTACTCCAGAGATTTATGGTATGGTCTTTGCCAACAACATATCAACGGATATAGCACCATGGGTTAAACAAGCCGGTGGAGTTATTATAGATGAAGGGAAGGATCAAATTAATTTTAATACACCAGAAACTAAGGAAGCTGTTGAGTTTATAAATGGAATGATACAGGATAATATAGCAAGGCTTGCAGGGGAAGATAAACATGCCAATGTACCATTTTCCCAAGGGAGAGCGGCTATGTGTGTTGCATCAACATCAGCTATACCTTATATAGAAAGTGGAATAGAAGGAGATATGAATTGGTTTGCAGCTCCCCTTCCAGCCCATAAAACTAATGACCAGTTATATTATGGTACAAATGTTGCTATGTTTAATACCCATGATAAAGAAGTAAAACTTGCGGCATGGAAATATATAAGCTTTTTAACAAACACAGAGAATACAGCATATTTCTCTAGTCAAACTGGATACTTACCAGTTAGAGAATCTGCTAAAGAGTTAGAAAGTTATAAGGCTTACATCAAAGAAAATCCTATAAAGGGAGTAGGACTTAAAAGTTTTGATATAGGATTTCAGGGGGCAAGAAATATTGGTGAAATAAATGCCCTTGATGTATTAGGAGAAGAATTAGATCAAGTATTTATGAATAAAAAGTCAATAGATGAAGCATTAAAAGATGCACAAGAACGTGGAGAAAAAGCTATGAAAGAAGCTAGAAGGAATTAGAAATTAATTATGTAGGGCCTGAATATATTCAGGCCCAATTTGATGCCCAGTATTATGGATAATAACAAAACTATTTTGGATAGAATAGTATATAGCGCAATAGGGCTTCCAGAGAAAGACTTGAAGGATTCAATATATTGAATCGCTACAAATATTATTAATAAAAAAACAGAATAACTTCTAGGTTTTATATCAGCTTTTTTAATTTAACTAAAAAATCATCTATATAATTTTTATTAAAATCTATATAGGGAATTTCAATATTGTTTTTATCTAATATACATTTTATTTCTTCCATAAGGATTCCACTGGTATTTGAAAGTTTTATTGTACTTAGCATTTCTGGTAAGCTTTCATTACTACCTATCTCACCCATCCACTCACCGGTACATGATTTATATATGCCACAGGTAGGGCTTCCCTCTATACCAATTAAAGCCACTATTTCATAATCATTTTTAATATATTCTTTTAATTGATCTAAGTATATATTAAAAAGATTTCTACAATGTTTTCTATAGTGTATTGTATCAAACTGTTCCTTAACATGGCCCCATCTTTTTAATCCATAACAGGTAAGCTCAGGGCAGGGAAGTTGAATTATGCCTATTTCTTTTTCTAGAAGTATATTTAAAAAATTTGAAATATCCCCAGGTGGATTTATTTCTGATTTTTTAACCTTAGACTTTTCATTAAGTACACAGTGGGACAATAATATAACTTTTTTTACTTTATCCATATAAATCATCCTTTATATTAAAATTTACTAATATCAAATTATCACTTTATAATTAATTGAAATTAAAGTCAAATAGAATTTTTCTATAGACGATCAAATGCTTATAGATTTCATTTAGGAAAATGTTTTCCAAAGTTTGAAAATGATAATATTATTTAACAAATGAACAAAATAATAGTACGAAGGGACTATTTTGTATTTATTTGTTGAATTTTATAAAATATTAAGGTATACTTTTCAAGTATTTATAGATTTTCTATATAAGTGGTAAAATGTAATATACTTTCCAATATGCTACACAGCTTTGTTTACCCTTATATAAAAGCTGTATATATTAAAGAATAAGACCAAGTAAAAAATTATACATACATGGAGGAATACTTATGAAAAAATCAATAGGAGTTTTATTAATTGTACTTGTGATAGTTGGAAGTTTAGTAGGTTGTGGTTCATCTGATAAAGGATCTGAAGAGACCTTTGAAACATTTAAGTCAGAAGAGGGAAAATTCTCTATAGATTTTCCAGGGAAACCAGAAGAATCTGTACAATCCGCAATGGGATTAGATATGAATATAGTTGCCCTTGAAGATGGAGATACAGCTTATACTGTTCTGTACTCTGACTATCCAGAAGAGATAGTTAAAGCATCTAAGCCAGAAGATATGTTGGCTGGGGGAGTACAAGGACAAGTAGCCAGCTTAGGTGGCGAAGTGGTTGAATCAAAGGATATTACTTTAGATGATTATCCTGGGAAACATCTTGTAGTAGAAACAGAGAAGGAAGGAACTAAAGTTAATTTTAATAGTAAAATTTTCTTAGTTGGTAATAGATTGTATCAAATACAAGCAATAAATGTTGATAATGAAAACCTAGATAAGTTTTTTGATTCATTTGAACTTGTGAAATAATAAAAATATATAAATTTAATGGTCGTGCTCTTAATATAACAGCAAAAGAAATTAATATTTTTATAAAAGAGTTCTAGTCTGAAGGTTAATTTTAGACTAGGACTTTTTTATATTTAGAAAGGTTAATTTTTTATAAAAAATCAGGTGGCATAATAAAGTAATATCAATCTATATAAAGATTATGAAAAATTTTAGCATTTACAAAGCTAAGTCATAAATCACTATATATAGGTCATGAATATATTGCGGCCTACATATATTCATGGGATTACCAATTCTCTGCTCTTTGCACCTTGCACTTTGCACGAATAAAGAAGCACCTAAGGTTCCGTTGCCATAAAAAACTTTTCAAAATATTATAAATAAAGTATAATTAATATTATACTGATATATCAGTATAATATCACGCATAAAATTTATAAAAAGGGGAGAAGTAACATGATAGAAGTAAGATGGCATGGAAGAGGTGGACAGGGTAGTTTTACAGTGGCTAGATTATTAGGAGCTACGGCTGCATTATATGAAGATAAATATGGATTAGCCTTTCCATCATTTGGCCCAGAAAGAAGGGGAGCTCCGGTACTTGGCTTTACCAAAATCGATGATAAAAAAATAGTTGACAGAAGTGAAGTTAAGGCATGTGATTATGTAGTTGTATTAGATGAAACCCTTATTGAAGATAATACTTTTAATGGGTTAAAGGAAAATGCAATAATTATAATTAATACGGAAAATCCTAAAAAATATGAAGATATGACAGATCATAGGGTAGTTTCAATAGATGCAACTAAAATAGCCTTAGATATTTTGAAAAGACCTATAACTAATACAGCGATGTTAGGGGCTTTAATAGCAGTATCTGAAATAGTTAGTTTAGACTCTGCAATAAAGGCAGTTAAGTCTGAGTTGAAGCCATCAATAGTAGAGAAAAATGTAGAAGTAATTAAAAAGTCTTATGAAACTGTAAAGGGGGTAATCTAGTTGTCTAGACCAAAGGTAAAAAAATATAAAAAGCCAGAGCATATAAAGGATTATCCTGTGGGAACCTGTTTTGAAAGTGGACATTTAGTACAAAAAAATGCAGGATGGAGAACATTTAAGCCAGTTGTTGATAAGGACAAATGTGTTAATTGCTTAAGATGTTATTTAGTATGTCCCGATGGAGTTATATATAAATCAGAGGGAAAAGTTGATATAGATTATGATTTTTGTAAAGGCTGTGGGGTTTGTGAGTATGAATGTAAGCCAGGAGCTATTACTATGGTAAAGGAGGAGAAATAAATGAGTAAAGAAAAATTATTTGTATCAGGAGATGATGCTGTAGCTTTAGGGGCAAGACTAGCAAGACCTAATGTTATTTCTGCATATCCTATAACTCCCCAAACTATAGTTGTTGAGAGATTATCTGACTATGTGGAAGATGGTTCTTTAGATGCAGAATTTATGCATGTGGAATCTGAACACTCTGCTATGTCAGCTGCAATGGGGGTTAGTTCCGTTGGAGCAAGGGCTTTTACAGCTACGTCGTCTCAAGGGTTATTACATATGAGTGAGGCTATGCATTATGCCAGTGGAGCTAGATTTCCAATAGTTATGATGAATGCTAATAGGGCTTTGGCAGTACCATGGAGTATATATGGGGATCAATCGGACTCAATGTCCCAACTAAATAGTGGATGGATTCAAGTATATGTTGAAGATGCCCAAGAGGCACTGGATATGGTTATACAGGCCTATAAAATAGCTGAAAATCCAAAGGTTTTAACTCCATTTATGGTGAACTTAGATGGATTTATATTAACCCATACCTATGAGTTAATAGAGTTACCGGACCAAAATGATGTGGATAGATTTTTACCTAAGTATGAAACAGTAAATAAAATGGACCTAGACAACCCAAATAGTCTTTGCTTTAGTACAACTCCAGCGGATAACCTAGAGTTTAAATATCAGCAACATAAGGCAATGATGGATTCTAAAGAAGTGATAAATACTGTTGATAAGGAATTTGGAGATCAATTTGGAAGATATTATGGAGGATTAGTTAAAGAATATAAATGTGATGATGCAGATGTAGTACTTATAACTACAGGAAGTATAACTGGAACCACTAGAGTTGTTGTTGACAAAATGAGAAGTGAAGGGGAAAAGGTAGGATTATTAAAGCTAAGATATCTAAGACCTTTCCCAGATAAAGAAATAAGGGAATTGGCTAAAAAAGTAAAGGCTATAGGTACAATAGATAAAAATATTTCCTATGGATATGAAGGGACTATTTTTACCAATGTAAATTCGGCTCTTTGTCAAATGGACAAATTACCCCTTTCTATAAACTTCATAGGTGGTATGGGAGGCCGAGATATATCTAAAGAAAATATAGAGGAAATGTTTAAAAATCTTTTAGATGGAATAAATGGAAAAGAGCAAAAAAGAGTTCAGTTTATAGGAATGGGGTGTGAGATAGATGAGTAAAGCTAAGGTAAATGCAAGAAATATAACAGATGATGAGTATTTTTATGGTCATAAGGCCTGTGCCGGATGTGGGGGAAGTGTAGCAGTTAGGTTGGCCCTAAAAGTTTTAGGAAAGAGAACCTATTCAGTTTTACCTGCAGGATGTATGTCAGCAGTTGGATTTATATATCCCCAGATGGCTTTTACAACAAATGCAATGATTGCGCCATTTCCAGCAACAGGTGCTATGTTATCGGGAGTAGCAGTAGGGGCTAAATCTTTAGGAATAAAAGATTTCCATGCAGTGGGATTTGCAGGAGATGGTGGTACTGCAGACATAGGATTTCAGGCACTATCGGGAGCTATAGATAGGGGAGATAAAATAATATATATATGCTATGATAATGAGGCGTATATGAATACTGGAATACAAAAAAGTGGATTAACTCCCTATGGAAGTAAAACTACAACATCTCCAGCTGGAGAGAATTTACCTGGAGCAGTAAGACCGAAGAAAAATATGTTTGAGATAATAGCAGCCCATGGCATTGACTATGCAGCAACAGCTAGTATAGGATATCCTCAAGACTTTTTAAATAAACTAGAAAAGGCTAAAAATGTAGATGGAACATCATATATTCATATCTTTGCATCCTGTCCTACAGGATGGGGAACACCTACAAATACCTCGATAGATATAGCAAAGGAAGCGGTTGACTGTGGATTATGGTACCTTGCTGAATATGAAAATGATGAATTTAAGTTAAATAAAAATCCAAAGGAATTTAAATCAGTTAAGGATTATTTAAAGAAACAAGGTAGATTTAAGCACTTGAAAGATGAAGAGATAAGTGGCATAATTGAAAATAGAGATAAAAAGTGGGAGAAAATCCGCAAAAACTGGTTATAAAGGATGGAAAGATGAATAGTGTAGAGATATATAATGAGATAGAAAATAGAATAGTAACCCTTAATTATAAGCCAGGGGAACTGTTAAATGAAAAGCAATTAATAGAAGAGTTTGAAGTAAGTAGAACACCTATTAGAGAGGCATTACTTAAATTATCTGAAAAGGGATTAGTTGAGATGGTACCTAGAGTTGGAACATATGTATCTCAAATAGATCTAAATAGTATAAGGCATGCCTATGAAATAAAGAAATATATGGAGGCCCTAGCAGCAGAACTTGCTGCGCTAAGGGCCACAGAGGATGAAATAGATCAAATAGTCTCAATAGTAGAAGAGATGGAACAATATGACCCAGATAGGGATTATGAAAAATATATAGAGTATGATTATTTATTTCGAAAAAAAATTAGAGAAGCTTCAAAAAATCCTATGCTTATTCAATACCTAGAAGATCTAAATACAAAAACCTCAAGATTTATTAGACATATAAAGTATAAAGTAGAGGATATCAGCTGGTATAAAGAATCTCTAAATGCAATTGCAATTTCCATAAAAGAAAGGGATTCTATAGGGGCCAGTGAAGAAACCAAGAAACATTCTATTATATTTTTAGAGGAATTATCAAAAAGATTTTTTCTTTAAAATTAAAGGAGGGGTTATATTGAAAGAGGAAAATACAAATAAAAATTATCAAACTGGGATTTTTGCAGGGGGATGTTTTTGGTGTATGGTATCTCCATTTCATGTATTAGATGGAATAATAGAAGTAAAGTCAGGTTACATAGGGGGAGAAGTGGAAAATCCAACCTATGAAAAGGTAAAGTCTCAAGAATCAGGACACTATGAGGCAGTAGAAATAACATATGATCCATCAATCATAAGTTATGATAAACTACTTAAAGCCTATTGGGTTCAAATAGATCCAACAGATGATGGAGGACAGTTCCATGATAGGGGACCTTCATATAGAACAGCTATCTTCTACACAACAGAAGAACAAAAAACTAAGGCAGAAAAGTCAAGAAAAGAACTTGATGAATCGGGAAGATTTGAAGATCCAATCGTAACTAAAATCCTACCAGCCACCAAGTTTTATGATGCAGAAGAATATCATCAGGACTTTTATAAAAAGAAACCAGATGAATATAAAGAGGATAGAAAGGTTTCAGGTAGAGATGAGTTTATTAAGAAGCATTGGGGAGAAGAATACTGGGCTATATTTGAGTAAAGTAATAAGCCAATTAGGATTATAGATATATACTATAGTTCTAGTTGGCTTATTTTATTTTTAATAACTTTTGATTTTTTAATTTCTATTATTTATATGTACTTTGTGAGCAAAACAAGATAGATACACTATACTTTTAGAGAATATACAAAGTCTAAAAATAACATAATATGGTATAATTAAAAGGGAAAAAACATACATAATAAAATCTATTTAGAATTGGAGTGGGTATGAATTGAATAAAATGCAGGATATTCAAACAATAAAAAAGCAATACCAAACAGCTCAGAATCTAGAAACAAGAGTCACTCTACATGCTAAACACAGTACAAACAAACAGGGATTTGGCAATTGGATTTTTGAAAATTATAAATTTCACAATGGATGTAAAATACTTGAACTGGGCTGTGGAACAGGTGGAATGTGGAAAGGTCACTTAAATGCCATTGGTAGCGGGGACTTACTTGTTTTGTCTGATTTTTCAAGTGGTATGCTTGAGAAAGCTAAACAGAACATTGGAGAACATTCAAATGTTGTTTATAAACAAATTGATATTAAGAATATTCCATACAACGAAACAGAGTTTGATTTTGTTATTGCAAATATGATGCTTTATCATGTCTCAAATGTGCAGGCGGCAATAAAAGAAGTCCGGCGTATATTAAAACCAGGAGGTGTTTTTTATTGTGCTACATTTGGTGAAAATGGAATCAATCATTATTTCAATGATACATTAGTTGAACAAGGGGTTAATATAAAAACAAAAGGAACTTTTACTTTACAAAATGGTTTTGAAATTTTAAATAGAGAATTCTCGTCTGTCCAAAAATTGGACTATATTGATAGTTTTGAAATTACTGATATTAACGATTTGTTAGATTATTTATTTTCACTTTCTTCGATTGTTGACGTAAAAGATTTAGATAGAAAAAGTTTATTTAATATTTTTCAGCAAAAGAAAGACGATATTGGAATTATTCATATTCCTAAAGAATATGGAATGTTTATTTCTAAAAACTGAGGAGTTATATTTTTTTATACAAAATAATAATTTGCAACTATTGGAGTTACGGCGTTTCATGAATGCCTATTAATAAACATTTATGAAAGGATGGCTATATGAGATCAAAGAGAAAGTCAAAATCACATATTATAGAAGAAGAATCTTTACAGATTATAAACAATATATTGCCCAAATATTGGACTAAAAGAAAATACATGCCTGATTATGGAATTGATTTAGAAATTGAGATTTTTGAAAAAACTGAAATTGATGGGAAAGAATATTATGATACTTTTGGGGAACATATTTTTGTTCAAGTAAAGGGTACTGAAAGCATTGATATTGGCAAATATAAGGTTTACAAGAGAAGTAATGTAGAGAAGTATAAAATTGGCAAAAAAGAGGTTTATAAAGAGATAGATGTAGTTAAATATCCTATCGAAACAACAGAACTTTACACAGTAGAAAGAATGAGTAACTCAGTCCCTGTATTGTTATTTATTGTTGACATAATTAATAACAATATTTATTATATTTGTCTAAATGATTATATTGACAAAGTTTTGATTCCTGGCGACCCTAACTTTTATGATAAAAATAAGAAAACCATCTATATACCCTTAGAAAATAAAATTAAAATTAATGAGCAAGATTTTTTTGCCTTAAAATTCTATGCTAAAAGACCTAAGCTTTATTCTTTTTTCAATAAAGTTAATTATCAAAATGAAGAAGTAAACTATCTAAGTGAAGATGAACTTATACAAATTTATCCACACTTCTTAGAGATTTTAATGAGATATGACATATGGTCAATAAGAGGAATATGGCCTATGCTTAATTTGTATTACAAATACTTGAACAATTTAAAAAATACAGGAAACCCCAAAATGTTTACTTCAGTCTCCAGTAAAAAAAAGGAAGATCAAGATATAACTTGGAAACCAACTATTCATATGGCAAACTATATACTAGAGAAGAGACATTAAAATTTGTAGAGATTCGTAATCTATGGAGAGGACTAGTAAATTTACAAGGAACATATGAGGAAACATGTAGAGAATGGTTATTACCGACATACTTAAATGTCTTAATGTATGATAGTTAATGTTCTGTTTACCAGATATTTACTAATGGATAGAATATGATAATATATTTGGAGAAGGTCGCCTTAGAAAAGAAAAGGTTAGGGTGATAAGCTTAATGTTTGGGTTATACAAAATTCAATAATATAGATACTTTATTTTAAAAATATGAGATGGTCAAAATATTTAATAAATTTGTTTTATTTGATGGAATAATTATTGGTGTAGATTTTATCATTGTATATCTTCAAAGAGAACCATGACTAATAAGAATTCAGACAAAGGGGCCAAATTTGCCTCAGCTTTTATTAATCATAGTTCTATTGACAAGATATAACTTATTTAATATAATTTTGGTTAGTTGAAAAAAAGGGGAGTTCAGGTCATGATTATGTTATTTCTTATTCTAATCTAAAAAATGCACATTAAAATATTAATTTTATACCTAGGAATAGGTTTTTTTATGATTCATTTTTAGAATTGTTAGGAAATAGCATAATTTATAGACATTTACTCTATTTATATAAGTTTAAAAATAAATAATGTAACTACAGTTTATAGAGAGCTAATATGTTTTTTGATAGATCGATTTATATAAGCTGTGGTTTATTATGGGATATAATTTTATTATATATTTTAAACTTACAAATAAAAGAGAATATAAAAGGCTATAAATTAGTTTACCTAATTTATAGCCTTTTTTTGTTGTGAGATTCGTATGTTTTGTTGTTGGGGGATTCGAAATCCCCCAACTAATTAAATAAAGGTATTGTCAAAGGGATATGACTATATATTAAAGAGTCTGACAAAAGATAAGCCTTTAAATAATAATAGCAGGGTAAGACTAGTAACAAGAAGGGCTTTATATAAAATAGAAGCATATAAAGTGAGTAATGTGAAACGATTAAATAAGTACTAGGTATAATGTAAGTCCTGAATATATTCAGGACTTACATATTTAATTGATATCTATAAATAAGAATTGACTTTCCTCTTTGCTCTCTAACTCCCCCCTTTAAAATAGTAACCTGTTGACCATCGGATAAAGTAACATTAGAACCTGATACTTTATTAATATAGTTATTTATTTCTTCAGCCATATCAGGTTTTACTTCTTCTTTCACTCCCCACGGGGGTGCAAGGACACCTGCCATGTTTCAGGTATTACAGGCATCTTTTTTTCTTTGTTCGATAGATGCCATAATACTGTTAATTAAAGCAGTTTCTATATCATTATTTTGTGGAAATAACATATACTTATCCTCCTATTCATATTTATAGCTTCATATCATTTTCATCCCATTTTAAAATAGGACTTCTTGCAGCCTTAGCTTCATTAACCCTTTTTATTGGAGTAGTCAAAGGGGCAGATTTTAATATATCGGGGTTTTCTTTGGCTTCTTTAGCTATTTGTATCATTGCATCAATAAAGGCATCAAGGGTTTCTTTACTTTCGGTTTCCGTAGGTTCTATCATGATAGCTTCACTTATTATTAGTGGAAAATATATTGTCGGTGGATGATATCCTAAATCCAATAATCTCTTGGCTATATCAAGGGTTGATATAACTAGACTATTTTCTTTTAATCCACTTAAGACAAATTCATGTTTACAAAGATTATCGATAGGTAGATGATAATAATCTTTAAGTTTAGACATAAGATAATTTGCATTAAGAACCGCCGTTTCACTTACACTTTTTAATCCTTCTGCCCCCATTGTAAGTATATAGGTAAGGGTTCTTACAAGGGTTCCAAAGTGACCATAGAAACTCTTAATTTTCCCTACAGATTTAGGTTTATCATAGTTTAGTATATACTTATTATTATTTTTTTCTATTATTGGAACTGGTAAAAAGTCAACTAAGTCTTTTCTCACACCAATGGGGCCACTACCAGGACCTCCTCCACCATGGGGAGTTGTAAAGGTTTTATGAAGATTTAGATGTACTATATCAAATCCCATATCTCCAGGTCTTGTAATTCCCATTATTGCATTCATATTGGCTCCATCATAATACAGTAATCCACCTGCCCTATGGACTAAATCAGCTATTTTTTCTATATCCCTTTCAAATAAACCTAGGGTATTTGGATTGGTTAGCATTAAACCAGCAATTTCATCATCTAATAGTTCCTCTAACTTTTCAACATCCACTAATCCCTTTCTATTTGACTTAACCTCAACAACATCAAATCCCACTTCTCTAGCACTGGCAGGGTTAGTTCCATGGGCTGAATCGGGAATTATTATTTTGTTTCTTTTGTGGTCTCCTCTATTTTCATGATATGACTTTATGATTAATAGACCAGTTAATTCCCCTTGGGCACCTGCTGCAGGTTGAAGGGACATTTTCTCCATTCCAGTTATTTCAGCTAACTTGTTGTTTAGTTCAGACATAAGTTCTAAGGCACCTTGTACAGTCTCCTCCGGTTGAAGGGGATGTATGTGGGAAAAACCCTCTAGTCTAGCTACATCCTCATTTATTTTCGGGTTATACTTCATAGTACAGGAACCTAAGGGATAGAAACCTGTATCCACACCATAGTTTTTATTTGATAATAGTGTAAAGTGTCTCATGAGGTCCCCTTGACTAACCTCTGGTAAATCCAATTCTTTATTCCTTAATAAATCTTTAGGTATAGCATCTGAGATATCCATATCTTCAATATCACATTTAGGAAGGGAAAGGGCTATTCGATTAGGTTTAGATAGTTCAAAAATTAATTTGTTATATTCTTTCATTTTATTCCCTCCAATATTTCTGCTAGATTATCAATCTCATTTTTTGATCTTTTTTCAGTTATACAATATAATAAAGAGTTTTTATATTGTGGGTAAGTTTTTCCCAAATGAAATCCTCCTAAGATATTATTATCAAGTAGGGTTTCTTTTATTTTTTCTTCATTTACATTGCTTGTTATGGCAAATTCTTTGAAAAATGGTTTTGTAAATGTGGGTTTATATTTTTCAGACTTAGTTAGTATATTAAAGGCATATTGGGCTTTTTTAGCACATTGCAATGCAACTTCTTTAAGGCCTTTTTTACCTAAAGTTGTTAAGTAGACTGTTGCTGCTAATGCATTTAATGCTTGGTTTGAACAGATATTTGAAGAAGCCCGTTCTCTTCTTATATGTTGTTCTCTAGCTTGTAATGTTAAAACAAAAGCTCTATTTCCATCTAAATCCTCTGTTTTTCCCACAATTCTTCCTGGAAGTCTACGCATTAATTTTTTTGTTGTGGCCATAAAACCTAAATATGGACCTCCAAAACTTAAACTATTTCCTAGAGATTGACCTTCACCTACGACTATATCTGCCCCTAATTCCCTTGGAGATTTTAATATACCTAGGGATATAGGGTCAACACTCATTATTAGCTTAGTTTTTTTACCCCTATGGGTAATTTTTTCAATATCAGATACATTTTCTATAATGCCGAAGAAATTTGGACTTTGAACTATAACAGCTGCTATCTCATCACCCACTTTGCTATCAAGTTCTTCCAAATCTGTAACCCCATCCTTTTCTGACACTACTATTAGCTCTAAATTTAATGCCTTAGCATAAGTTTTCACAACACTTATATATTCAGGATTAACTGTATTTGATATAATTATTTGTTGTTTTCTTGTGTCCAATGAAGCCATAATTATAGCTTCAGCAATGGCTGTGGCGCCATCATAAACTGACGCATTTGCAGCATCCATTCCGGTTAAATTACAGATTAGAGTTTGGAACTCAAAAATAGTTTGAAGAGTTCCTTGGCTTATTTCCGGTTGGTATGGTGTATATGATGTATAAAACTCTGATCTAGATATAACATGGTCTATAACCGACGGAATATAATGATCATAGGCTCCTGCACCTAAAAAACAGGTTAGATTATTGATATTATTATTTTTATTACTTAGATGTTTCATATAGTTTAAGACTTCAAGCTCTGATAATGACTCACCAATATCTAAATCTTTTTTTAGTTTTAGATTATTAGGAATATCATCGAATAATTCATTAATAGACTTTGCTCCTATTTCTTTAAGCATTTCATCTAAATCATCATGGGTATTGGGTATATAAGGAAATGATTTAGTCTTCTTTAGATTCATAGCCTATATCATCCATTTCCTCATTTAAATATTTTTCATAATCCTCACCAGATAACAATGTATCTAATTGACTTTTATCCTGTATTTCTATTTTCACTAACCAGCTATCATAGGGGCTTGAGTTAATAAGGGCTGGATCGTCCATAACTTCTTCATTTACCTCTAGTATTTTACCATCCACGGGCATATAAAGGTCAGAAGCCGCTTTAACTGATTCTACTACAGCAAAATCTTCTTTGGCTTTAAACTCGTCATCCTCGTCGGGTAAATCCACAAATACTATATCACCCATTGAATTTTGTGCATACTCACTTATTCCTATATAGGCTTCATTATCCTCTACCTTTAACCATTCGTGGGACTGTTTGTATAGTAAATCTTTTTTTATATTCATATTACTTCCTCCCTGTTATTTTTTATATTTTTTCTGATAGAATCTTTTACTTATAATTACTGCTTTTTTAGGTTTATTTCTTATTAAGATAGATATTTCGGTATCTAACTTTGCATACTTAGAGTCTATTATCGCCAGTCCTATATTCTTTTTAAGGGTTGGGGAAAAATATCCTGTTGTGACAAAACCTATTTTATTATCATCAATTGCCACATCATAACCTTCCCGTGGGATACCCCTTTCCTTCATTTCAAATCCCACTATTTTTCTTGGAACCCCTTGTTCTTTCTGTTTCACTAGCGCCTCTTTTCCTACAAAATGGTCTTTGTCTAACTTAACGAAAAATCCTAGACCAGCCTCCAGTGGAGTTATAACTTCAGAAATCTCATGGCCATATAGGGGTAAAGTAGCTTCAAATCTAAGGGTATCCCTTGCACCTAAACCAGCAGGTTTTATGCCATATTCTTTTCCTGCATCCATAATGTTATTCCATAATTTATCTATGGACTCCTCATTAGTATATATTTCAAACCCATCTTCACCGGTATAACCAGTTCTGGATACAAGGCATTTAACTCCTGATATATCCACATTTCTATCACAATAAAAAAACTTTATTTTTGACAAATCGGTATCAGTAAGTTTCTGAAGGGTTTTTTCTGCCAATGGTCCCTGTAAAGCCAATTGACCCATGTCATCTGATATATTTTCTATTGATACATCAAAACCTTCTTTATTAGCTATCATCCATTTATAATCCTTATCTACGTTACCGGCATTTATTACTAGATAGAAATATTTATTTGAAAATTTATATACCAATAAATCATCCACTATGCCTCCATCGTCATAACACATTAAGCTATATAAAACTTGATTATCTTCTAGAGTGGAAGCATCATTGGTTATTAGATGCTGTATAAAGGGCAGGGCATCAGCTCCCTTTACCTCTACTTCTCCCATATGGGATACATCAAAGATACCAACATTATTTCTAACTGCCTCATGCTCTGCAATTAGCCCTTCATATTGGATAGGTAATGCCCATCCAGCAAAATCTATAATTTTTCCTCCACTTTGAAGATGGATATCATAAAGGGCCGTTCTTTTTTTATTTTCGGTCATAACATCCTCCTTAGTAGTTTTATAGTGATAAAAATAAACTACATATTTATTATGTGTTACTGGAATAAAAGTATGTTATAAAAAAATAAAAGCTGGTAAAACAATTAATTGTTTTACCAGCTTTTATTTAACTGTCAAGCTATTGGAAATTAGTAAATTTTGGTCTAAATGCGTTGATAATCGCCTAATTTTAGTGTTGGGGGACTTGTAATCCCCAACTTACTACATCCTATCAGGAGCTTCAATACCTAATAAATCAAGTCCAGTTTCTAAAACATCTTTAGTTAAGTTACTAAGATTTATCCAAGACATTTTCTTTTCCATATTTTCTTCTGTTATCATCTTAGTGTTGTGATAGAATTTATTAAATTGATTTGCCACTTCATAAATGTATTCACACATCTTATTTGGAGCTTTATCAATAAATGCTGACTCCACCACTTCGTTGAACTTTGACAGACTTAACATTAAATCCCTCTCTATATCACTATGGGGGTTAATAATGTCACTAGTTTTATCAACATCCACTTTTCTTAATATAGACTTAATTCTGACAACAGTATATAAAATATAGGGACCTGTTTTACCTTCAAAGGATGAAAATTTAGCCATATCAAAGATATAATCCTTGGTAATTTGATTTGATAAATCACCAAATTTAAGGGCCGATAAACCAACTTTTTTTGCTATGTCATTCATTTCTTCGGAACTTAAGGAATTATTATTTTTTAGTTTATTTCTTACATGGTTTGTAATGGTATCTATCAAGGTTCTAAGTCTCATAACTCCTCCGTCCCTTGTCTTAAAGGGCTTTCCATCTTTACCATTTATGGTACCATTACTTAGAAAATAAAATTTCAGATTTTCATCAACAATTTTTGTCTTCTTAGCACATCTGAAAACCTGTTCAAAGTGGAGTCCCTGTCTTTTATCCACTACATATATGATTTCATCGGGACTATAATCTTTGACCCTTTCCCATATGGTAGCAAGGTCAGTGGTACTATATAGGGTAGAACCATCGGATTTTAATACCATAAAAGGTGGCATGGGCTGGTTATCATCTTCTTTAGCAACATCTATAACTAAAGTACCTTCACTTTCTTCAGTATAATTATTGTCCTTTAGATAGCCGATCATTTCATCTATATATTGTTGGCAATCACTTTCTCCTTTCCATAAATCAAACTCTACATTTAAATCACTATAATTCTTTTTAAGGTCTTTTACAGAAACATTTAATATATGTTTCCAAAGAGCTAAATAACCTCTATTGCCTTTTTGAAGCTTAGAAGTAGCTTCCCTGGCTTCTTTCATAGCATCCCCGTTACTTTTAGCTAATTTACTTGCAGCTGGGTATATTTCTTCAAGTTCATCTATAGTAAAGGGAGCTTCCTCTGGATACTCTCCATTAAAGTTTTCATCGAAATATGGTAGATCAGGATTTCTTCTTTTAACCTCTGAAATTACCATACCCATTTGAAGACCCCAGTCACCTAGATGAACATCTCCTATAACCCTATGACCTAGGTATCTTGAAGTCCTTTTGAGACTTTCACCTATTATTGCAGGACGAAGGTGACCCACATGAAGGGGTTTAGCAACATTAGCTCCTCCATAATCTATCATTATAGTCATAGGGTTCTGGCTTTCAGTAATTCCTAGTTTTTTATCACTATATATATTGTTAATATAATTTGTTAGGAAATCATCAGTAATGTTAATGTTTATAAAACCTGGGCCAGCAATTGAAATATCTTGAAAGATTTGAATGTCCTTAATCTCACTAAGAACATCATTTGCAATATCCCTAGGGGATTTTTTGTATTCTTTAGCAGCAGCTAAAGCTCCATTACATTGAAACTGACATAGGTCAGGGCGGTTTGATACAGTTACAAAACCATATTTTCTATCATAACCATATTTTTCAAATTTGTCTTTAACTAAATCATTAATCTTATCAATAACCTTTTTCATAATATACCTCCTAATTAATTATTAACTTTACATAGAATCTTTTATTATACCAGGGAATGAATTCCCTTTTACTTGTTTGAATTGACAGTTGACAATGGACAATTGACAGTTGAAGGTGATTTTACTCACTCTGTTCATAAAATATTATATTTCAAATGGGCTTTGCCCATTTGTACCTTAATTGTCCATTGTCAACTGTCAATTGTAAATTGAAGTAAGTAGCTTCGAATTCATTGGGAAATTACCTTCAACAAGCAAATAAATATAAAAAACCCGTCTCATAAAAAATATGAGACGGGTATAATTCCGCGGTACCACTCAAATTGACTAAATAATAGTCCCCTTAATAACTTTAACCCAGTTAATGGTTTACCCTTACACATTGGCTCAGGTAAATTCTCAGAGGCCCTTTTCTCCATTTTATTTCTTATGGGACTTCCACTCTATTCCCACTCGCTGTTAGAAAATTAAAATGGATATTTTTCTCGTCATCGAAATTTTAAATCATATATTTTTATTACATCCTATCAGGAGCTTCAATACCTAATAAATCAAGTCCAGTTTCTAAAACATCTTTAGTTAAGTTACTAAGATTTATCCAAGACATTTTCTTTTCCATATTTTCTTCTGTTATCATCTTATTATTGTGATAGAATTTATTAAACTGATTTGCCACTTCATAAATGTATTCACACATCTTATTTGGAGCTTTATCAATAAATGCTGATTCAACTACTTCGTTGAACTTTGATAAACTTAACATTAAATCCCTTTCTATATCACTATGGGGGTTAATAATGTTACTTGTCTTATCAACATCTACTTTTCTTAATATAGACTTAATTCTAACTACAGTGTAAAGGATATATGGTCCTGTTTTTCCTTCAAAGGATGAGAATTTATCCATATCGAAAACATAATCCTTAGTAACTTGGTTTGATAAATCACCAAATTTAAGGGCTGATAAACCAACCTTTCTTGCTATTTCATCCATTTCTTCAGCAGTGAAGGAATCGTTATTTCTAAGTTTGTCTTTAACATTATCTTTGATGATATCTATTAAGTCTCTAAGTCTCATAACCCCACCTTCCCTTGTCTTGAAAGGCTTTCCGTCTTTACCATTCATTGTACCGAAACCAATAAAGTCAAACTTAAGGTCTTCATTAACGATTTTTGTTTTTTTAGCACATCTAAATACCTGCTCAAAGTGAAGTCCCTGTCTTTTATCAACAACATATATAATTTCATTGGGGTCATAATCGTTAACCCTTTCCCATATGGTAGCAAGGTCAGTGGTACTATATAGGGTAGCACCATCGGATTTTAATACCATAAAAGGCGGGATAGGTTGTTTATCATCTTCTTTAGCTACATCTATAACTAAAGCACCTTCACTTTCTTCAGTATAATTATTATCCTTTAAGTAAGTAATCATTTCATCTAGATAATGGCGACAATCACTTTCACCCTTCCATAAATCAAACTCTACGTTTAAATCCCCATAGTTCTTTTTAAGGTCAGCTACAGAAACATTTAGTATATGTTTCCAAAGAGCTAAATAACCTCTATGGCCTTTTTGAAGTTTAGAAGTAGCTTCCCTAGCTTCTTTCATAGCATCCTCGTTACTTTTAGCTAATTTACTTGCAGCTGGGTATATCTCTTCAAGTTCATCTATAGTAAAGGGAGCTTTTTCTGGATACTCTCCATTAAAGTTTTCATCAAAATATGGTAAATCAGGATTTCTTCTTTTAACTTCTGATATAACCATACCTATTTGAAGACCCCAGTCACCTAAATGAACATCTCCTATAACTTTGTGACCTAAATATCTTGAGATTCTTTTAATACTTTCACCTATTATTGCGGCACGAAGGTGACCTACATGAAGGGGCTTAGCAACATTGGCCCCACCATAGTCTATCATTATAGTCATAGGATCTTCATTTTCAGAAGTACCTAGTTTTTTGTCACCATACATATCATTTATATAGTTTGTTAGGAATTCATCGGTAATGTTTATATTTATAAACCCTGGACCTGCGATTGAAATATCTTGAAAGATTTCAATGTCCTTAAGCTCACCGAAAACATCATTTGCAATGTCCCTAGGGGATTTTTTGTATTCCTTAGCAGCAGCTAAAGCTCCATTACATTGGAATTGACATAGGTCAGGGCGGTTTGATACCGTAACAAAACCATACTTTCTATCATAACCACATTTTTCAAATTTGTCTTTAACTAAATCATTTATTTTATCAATAACTTTTTTCATACATATACCTCCTAATTAATTTATTGTAATTCATATTGAATCTTTATATTATTATACTGGAGAATGAACTCCCTTTTACTTCTTTGAATTGACAGTTGACAATGGACAATTGACAGTTGAAGGTGATTTTACTCACTCTGTTCGTAAAATATTATATTTCAAATGGACTTTGCCTATTTCCACCTTAATTGTCCATTGTCAACTGTCCATTGAAGTAAGTAGCTTCGAATTCATTGGGAAATTACCTTCAACAAGCAAATAAATATAAAAAACCCGTCTCATAAAAAATATGAGACGGGTATAAATCCGCGGTACCACTCAAATTGACTAAATAATAGTCCCCTTAATAACTTTAACCCAGTTAATGGTTTATCTTTACGTTTCCGCTCAGATAACTTCTCAGAGGCCCTTTTCTCCATTTTATTTCTTATGGGACTCTCACTCTACTCCCATTCGCTGTTAGAAAATCAAAATGAATACTTCTCTCATCATCGAAATTTTAAATCATATATTTTTATCGATAATTATATAGTATTTATTATATGTTGTCAATTAAATAAATACACATTTTTTATAGGAAGGTTATAAATACCTAAAGACTGCCCTAATCGTTTAGAACTATAATCTCCGGGTAATCCATTAATATAGACACTTTTATAAGATAATAGATATTTTTAATAAAACTATTACTTTGAGGAGGAATTTAATGGATTTAGTAACAAGAGACGATTTTGAGAAGTTAATTAATAATAATGATGGGGTTTCTATTTCTATTTATTTACCAACGGAAGTGGCAGATTTCGATGTGGATAAGGGGAGAATTAGACTGAAAAACTTAATTAGTGAAGCCAGAAGGGAATTGGAAGGCAAAGATTTTAGTCCCAAAGATATAGATAAGATATTAAGTCCAGCAAAAAAGTTTTTAGATGATCATAAATTTTGGAGTCATCAAAGAGAAGGACTAGCTATTTTCCTTTCTGAAAATAATTTTTACTATTATAAACTCCCAATAAGTTTTGATGAAATGGTAGTTGTAAGTAATAGATTTCACATAAAACCTCTTATGTCCTTGTTAAGTGGAGACGGTGAATTTTATATTTTAGCCCTAAGTCAGAATAAAGTTAGGCTTTTAAATTGTACCCATTATAGTGTTGAAGAAGTGGAACTAGAAGATGTGCCAGAGAGTATTGATGAGGCATTATGGCATGATGATCCTGAAAAACAGCTTCAGTCCCATAGCGGAGGTAATGGATCAAATATTTATCATGGTAACGGTGCCGGTGATGATGATAAAAAGAAAAACATCTTAAGATATTTCCACAAGATCGATGATGGTGTATATGACATGATTAAAGACCAACGATGTCCTTTAATAGTTGCAGCCGTTGATTATATGATACCTATATATAAAGATGCCAACAGTTATCCCTATTTATTAGATGAAGGAATAGAAGGGAATCCTGATAACTTAGACTCTGAGACATTGCATCAAGAGGGGTGGAACATTGTAAAGGACCACTTTAAAGAAAAACAAGAGGAGATTATTAATAAGTATAATGATTTATCCAAAACTGATTATACGTCAAATGATATAGAAAAGATTGTCCCCGCTGCATATAATGGAAGGATAGATTCATTATTTGTTGCTAAAGGTATCAAGCAGTGGGGCATATATAAAGAGAAGACCAATAGTGTTAATTTAAATATAAAAGAAGAAGAAAAATCGGAAGACCTACTGGACTTTTCAGCAGTTCATACAATGTTAAGGGATGGAGATGTATATGTACTAGAAGCTGAGAATATACCAGGGGATAAGCCTTATGGGGCTATTTTGAGATACTAGGTTTTAAAGGCAGAGAATAGAGAATAAATAATAAAGAATAGATAAGGAAACCGTGGAATGAATTCCACGCTACATCTAAAATTAAAAAAGAAGAAATATAAATTAAGGGATTGGATTTTTCCAATCCCTTAATTTATGAAAGAATATTAGAGTTTTTCTAAGCTAGCTAGGGAAATATCCCAATGTACATTTTTTATGTAATTCTCTAATTCTTGTTTGTTTTTAGATTTAAATAAGTCTATTATAGTCTTATGTTCGGTATTGGTTTTTTTTAGTATTTCATATATACTTTTTTCTCTGTTATTTTCATCCATGGAATAAGAATGTTTTATAAAATTCCTTCTTAGTTGATTTACAACTCTTATAAGTTCTTCGTTATCACACTTATTTATATAAACATTATGAAATTCAGTTTGCAATTTATTATACAACTCATAATCTTCTTTTGATATAGCTTCATCAATATCATTAACTTTTCTTTCCATAATACTTATATCTTCTGTAGTTATAAAATCCATAGATAAAAATGCTGCTAAAGAATCTAATGTACCGATAAGGGTATAGAGTTCCTTTGCTTTTTTTTCATCGATGGGTTTTACTATAAAACCCCTTCTAGGTAACTTTTCTAAATATCCCTCAGTAGCTAGTTGGATTAAAGCCTCTCTCACTGGAGTTCTACTGATTTCTAATTTTTCACATATCATTTGCTCACTAATTTTCTCATTTGGTGATAAAGTGCCATCATTGACCTTCTCCTGTATAAAATTATATACGTGGTCTTTTAAAGATAAATAATTGGTCATATTCTGCCTCCTTATAATTATTATACTATAAATAGAAAAGTTTAAAAGATAAAAATCTTGATAAACTTATTTAAAAATTCAGAAAAAAGGTTGACTAAAATATGGCAGTAATATACAATATAATATATAAAGTATAATATATAATATATTGTATACAAAATGGAGGGGTTAAAATGTTTAAGAATGTTATAGTTAGAAAACCAAGTAAAAGTATGGCTGATGGTATTACATCAGCTCCTGAATTAGGAAAACCTGATTATGATTTGGCTTTGAAGCAACATGAAAATTATATTAATGCTTTAAAGTCTTGTGGAGTAGAAGTGACAAGACTAGATTTAGACGAAAGATATCCAGATTCTTGTTTTGTAGAGGATGTAGCTGTTCTTAATAAAAAGTGCGCAATAATAACAAATCCTGGAGCTGAAAGCAGAAAGGGAGAGGAAAAAGAAATTATAAATGTAATTGAAAAATTCTATGATAAGGATAAAATTGAATTTATAAAGGCACCAGGGACCCTAGAAGGTGGAGATGTAATGATGGTTGGGGACCATTTTTATGTGGGGCTTTCCGATAGAACCAATCAAGAGGGAATAGATCAGTTTATAGCTATTCTTAAAAAATATGGTTTAACAGGGTCTGCAGTTGAAATGAAAGAATTTCTACACTTAAAAACTGGGGTTGCATATCTAGAAAATAATAATATGTTAGTATCTGGTGAATTTATAGAGCATCCAGACTTTAAAGACTTCAATAAAATATTAATAGATGAAAATGAACAATATGCGGCAAATAGTATATGGGTAAATGATAAGGTTTTAGTTCCTAAGGGATACGAAAAAACTAAAAAAGCCATAGAAGATGCAGGCTATGATGTAATTACAGTGGATACATCAGAATATAGAAAATTAGATGGTGGTTTAAGTTGTCTATCATTAAGATTTTAATTGAACAAGTCTGTATAGAGTTTTAGTAAAACTCTATACAGACTAAAACATCTTCCGTTAAAAATTCAGAATAATCAATTTATTGTGCAAATTAATAAGGGGGAGTATTTGTGAATTTGCTACAAACTATAGTTTATGATTATTTATGGGGAATACCATTGGTGATTTTAATATTGACTACAGGAATATATTTGACTTTAAAGACTAAATTTTATCAATTTAGAAAGTTTAAACATTCAATAAAGACTACATTTAAAAACTTAAAAGTTGATGGGGAAAAAGGGGACGGAGTTATATCTCCATTTGAAGCTCTAAGTGTAGCTTTAGGTGCAACAATTGGAGTTGGAAATATAGGTGGAGTTGCTACAGCTATAGCCTTTGGAGGGCCGGGAGCTATATTTTGGCTATGGATTGCTGGACTTTTAGGTCCCATTATAAAAATGGCGGAAATAACACTGGCTGTTCACTATAGATCTAAAGACAATAAAGATGAGGCCTATGGTGGCCCAACTTATTATATATCTAGGGGATTAGGAAAAGAAAGAAAACTTAAAAAGTTATCTAAAGTTTTAAACTTCATTTTTATATCTGGATTTGCTACAGGCTTTTTTCTTACAGTTCAAAACTATACCATATCAGAAGCAATTTCCACTACATTTAATTTTAATATTGTTTTAGTAAGTGGAATATTTACCATACTTTTATACATGATCATAGCTGGAGGATTAAGCTCCTTGGCAAAATATGCAGCTAAGTTAGTGCCATTTATGGTTATTTTTTATATGGCAGGGGGACTATTTATTATATTTAAAAATATAAATATGGTACCTGAATCAATAAGAATAATATTTGATAGTGCATTTAATGGTACAGCGGCCACCGGTGGATTTGTAGGGGCAACGGTTGCTAAGGCTATAAAAGTAGGAATGTCAAGGGCAGTATTCAGTAATGAAGCAGGATGGGGATCATCTCCAATGGTTCATGCATCTGCTAGGACTGATCATCCTGTAAAACAAGGTTTATTAGGTGTTTTTGAAGTGTTTATGGATACAATAGTTATACTTACCATTACAGCTTTGGTAATAATGGTTACCGGGGAATGGAGTTCAGGACTAGATGGAGCAGCTCTCACCTTAAGTGCCTTTGAATCAGGTTTAGGGGAAGTAGGTCGAGTGATACTAACCATAGGGATATTTTTATTTGGCTTAACCACAGTATCAGGTATTTATGCACAGATAGAAGTTTTATTAAGATATATGCTAGGTAAAAAATCTAAAAAGAAAGAAAAAATATTAACTGTATATAAGTGGTTCTACCCTTTGCCAGGATTTCTTATGGTGGTAATAGCCGCCTATTATGGTATGCCAGGAATCCAAGTTTGGTTATTTGCTGATATGTCTACAGCTCTACCTATTTTTGCTAATGTTGTGGCTCTTTTACTATTAAGTCCTAAGTTTTTAGAATTATTAAAAGATTATAACTCTAGATATATCCAAAAGAAAAACATAGATAGTAGCTTTAATGTATTCTTTGAGGATAAAAAGGAGAGTATAAAAAAATAAAACAAAAGTGGCAAAAGCCGCTTTTGTTTTATTTAAATCTAGAAATAGAATTATTTATAGTTTCTTTTAAATCATCGGATGCTTTATCTAGACTTTCCTTAATATCGTCCCAGGATTTTTCACCTTTATCTTTTAACTTGTCCAATTTTTCTTCAGCTAAATCTTTTCTAGTTTCAAGTTCCTTTATCATTTTTTCATATTCAACCTTAAGGTCACTGTCTGCCTGCGCTTCCTTGGCCTTTCCTTTTAACTCATTAATCTTTCCTCGAGCTTGGTCTATTTGACCTTCTATTTTCTTTTTATAGGCATCGTTAAAACTCAAAACATCACTCCTTATTTTTAATGAATTTTACTAAGTATTTGCCCTATATTAATCTTTTACCCTATAGACCCATGGTTATTCATTATAGAGGTAGATTTATAAACCCTCCTATTATAGAGAGAACTCATAAATTCTGTTATCGCTGAGAGGACTAATAAATTCTGTTATTGTTTAGGGAACTAATAAATTCTGTTATTGCTTATGGATTGGTAACTTTTATTGTTGCTTAGGGATACGTAATTTTTATTGTTGCTAGGGGATTCGTAATCCCCCAGCTTATTGAAAAATACAGTCTTTAGCATAATAGGTCTTCTATAAGAAGACCTAAGGCCCATGTTATTATGATATAATAAGTACAAATAAATCAAGGGGGGATTTAATAGTGGAAAAAAGAAATAGTATGGTATATGATGAAAAAGCTAAAGTAATGATACTAGGTACATATCACTTTAAGGAAAATGATTTACATGCTGTTAAAGAGAAGCCAAAGGATATTATGAGTGATGAATCTCAACAAGAGCTAGAGGAAGTTTTAGATAAACTAAGAAAGTTTAAGCCTAATAAAATAGCTGTAGAAGTACAGGTTGAAAATAGTGAAGTATTAAATAATAATTATGACAAGTGGTGTAACGGAGATTTACTTAGTGATGAAGATAGAAAAGGAATTACTGACCATAGATCTGAAGTGGAACAACTTGGGTTTAAGTTGGCTAAAAGTCTTAATCATAACAAAATATACCCCATTGATGTAGTTGGTATGATCCCCTTTGAAAAGGCATTTGAGTATGCAAATAATAATAAGCAAGAATTTATGGAGCATTTTAATGGAAAGATGAAAGAACATGAGAAAGAAACAAATTATATGCACAATAACTTAACTATAGGAGAAATACTAAAAAATTTAAATGAACCTAAAGAGATAGAAGAACAACATAAAGTATATATAGACTTCTGTAAATTAGGGGCAGGGGATAATTATTGCGGAGCAGATGTTTTATCTAAGTGGTATGAAAGGAATATACGTATTTTTTCTAATTTGCAGGCTATAGCACAGGAAGATGATAGAGTACTGGTTATATACGGAGCGGGACATTTGGCAACACTAAGGGAACTTGTAAAGAGTTCTAGAAATATGGAATTGATAGAGGCTATAGAGTATTTATAATTATAAAAATTGACAATGTTTAAAAACTATCCTTGTATATAAGGGTAGTTTTTTTAGAGTATATCAAAGGTTTTGTGGCGGCAAAGGGAATATATGTTCGCATAAATTGTAATAATAGTAATAAGGCATTCGGAAGAAAATAATAAGTCAGTATGCTAGTCTATTTTGCATCTTTGACTTATCGTTTTCTTCCGAACACCTAAAACAAAGGAAAAGAGGATGAATATGGATATAAAAATTATAGACAAAAGGATAATAATAAAATTCAAATACGACAAAGAAAAGGTTAAGAAGATAAGAAAAGTAAATGGGAGAGTTTGGAATGGAGAAGAAAAGTATTGGAGCATACCATATAAGGCAAAAAGTTTGAATAAATTAGTAAAATTATTTATTAATGAAGATATAGATTGGGAAAAAGTTTTTAAGTTTACACTAATAGATTTCAACAGTTTATATAAAGTAGATACAGATAAGGAAAAAAATAAAATGTATAGATTTTTAACATTAAAAGGTTATAGTGAAAAAACTAAAAAATCATATGTAGGGCATTTAAAAAGGTTTTTACAGTATTATGATGTAAAAACAGAGGACTTGACTAAAGAGCATGTTGAAAAATATATGTTTCATTTACTACAAGATAAAAGTAACTCCCATGCATTCGTAAATCAAACCATAAGCTCATTAAAAATCTATTATAAAGAAATATTAAATAAAGGGAAGATACTATATAATATTCCCCGTCCTAAAAAAGAAAGGAAACTCCCAAATATATTAAGTGAAATAGAAGTAAAAAGTATACTGAATAATATAAAGAACTTGAAGCATAAAGCCATGTTATACATAGTATATGCATCAGGTCTTAGGGTTTCTGAAGTAGCTAGCTTAAAGATAAATGATATTGATAGCGGTAGGATGTTGATTCATATAGTACAAGGCAAGGGAAAAAAAGATAGATACACTATGCTTTCAGAGGCAGCACTAAATATTTTGAGAGAATATGCAAAGATTTATAAGCCTAAAGAATGGTTGTTTCCAGGAGGAAATAAAGGAAAACATATAACCGAGAGAACTATTCAAAGAGTATTTAAAAATGCATGTGAAAATGCAAAAATAAATAAAAATGTTTCTATACATGCCCTTAGACATTCATTTGCCACCCACTTGTTAGAAGCTGGTACTGATTTAAGATATATTCAAGAACTACTTGGACATAAAAGCTCAAAAACAACTGAGATATACACTCATGTATCAAAAACAAATTTAGGTAACATTAAAAGCTCATTAGATAAGATATTGAACAGCTAAATATACATGTCAAATGTTGCATAATATGGTACAATTAAAAGGAAGAAAAAAACAGACATAATAAAATTTTCCCGACATAAAGTGTCGCTAATTCGTTAACATAGAGTAAAAAAGCGACAGTCGGGGATTAAGTAGTTAGACAAAATTGAATTAGGAGGAAAAGAAATGAAAGTTATAACTGTAGAATTGGATTTAGGAATGGATTTTTTTGATTTTAAACTTTCACTTTCTAAAAAAGCATGCTTCAAAATATGTGATTGTTATTATTCAAATTATCATTGGGACGAATTTGGAAAGTATATCCAAGCTTCTGTATATATAACTGCTCAAGAAGAAGCAGATAGTGACATTACTATAGGTGAATTGGCAATAAAAAAAATAAAGCGAGCTAATGCGATTATGTCATATTTATATGGATTTTATTTTGAAACGCATTTAGTGGGTTATGATTCGTACAAAGAAGTAGAAGAGATTAAACATGTTGAGTATTTGCCGAAAACAGGTAATGGAAAACGAATCAGAGAATTTAATGAAAAGTTTAATGATTTAGACCAAACGGATCGAACAGATTTTGAACAATGTTGTCGACTACTATCAATGGGAATATATTTTATTTATAAATATAACTTTTATGAAGATGCTTTGTTAAATTTCACTAAAATTATGGAGAAGATATCTACAAAATATTGGGAAACTAAAATAACTAATCAGTTTAAGGATGAAATAAAACAAACATATGAACAATTGCTAAACAAATACTTTTGTGAAGCTTATGATGAATCTTCACATAAAGGGGATTTAAAGAATGTTACTAGAGAATTTAAGAATATGATTAATTTAAAAAGGAAGTTGGTCAAGTTTGCTAAGGATAAAAAAATTAGTGTAATCATCGATGAGAATAGTGATATAAAAGAGCATATTAAGGAAATTGTTAAATTCCGAAATGATGTAGCACATGGAAACTTGATATATAGATCAGAGTCAGTTCAGAATTATATAAATCGCTGTGGTTATGTTCTTGCTTTAGAGTATATTTCAGAGTATTTCTTTAAGGCTGAATACTTAAAAATTGGATTAAATAAAACTATTGAATAAAACCGGGCTCAACTTCGTCTAACATAGCATTTCCAACAGTTCACGAAAGACATGTGAACCGTCGCAATATACTAGAAACGTTAGACAACAAAAAAGATTTAAAAACATAGTGAAATACAACATTATAATTATTAAACTATAAAAATAAAATGAAAATATTTTATGTGAAGTTAAAAAATAAGCTTGTGTTAAAGATTCTGTTTTCTTAATGACAAAAATGTTCTATAATCGTTAGGATTAGTTAAAAGTAATCGAATTTATATTTAAATTGTGTTTACTTATTATAAGTCATTAAATAAGCTATTTAACAGATTTTAAAATAAAAAAAGAGCTAAAAAAGCTCTAAATTATAAATTCGACTTAACTTGTTTTAGTTTAAAAATTTCTTTTTCTGTTTCTATTTCTTTATGAAGTAAAAATTTAAGAGTATCTTTAATATCAGTAAAATTTTGATTTGTATGCGTTCTAAATTCAGTTAAATCAGCAGTCTGATCTACAACAGATTTAATATCTGATTTTACTTCTTTTATATCATTTTTTATTTCTGTTTGATTATCTAATATTTGCTTTAATAAATTCTCTATGTTATTCATAAAACCAACAACCTTTCTATTACTGATACTAATATTATATCAGAAACTGTAGGTTTTAAAAACATAAATAATAAATAATTTACATAATGAAGTTTTGTAAAATGTTTTCATAAAAAATTTAGTGGTATAGGAATATTTTTTCATCGTCTAACATTATAGTTCATACATTTTACTAGAACATGTAAAACATCTGAACTACAAGATACGTTACACAACATATTACAATACAGTAGGTTTAACTTCTTACTTTAGTTAAAATCTGTTTTATTATATAATTTATGTATAGATATTTCGGAGGTGAGTAGATTGAAATGGCAAGAGGTAAGGAATCAACATCCTAATCAATGGGTGTTAGTTGAAGCATTAAAGGCTAGCTCACATAATAACAAAAGAAAAATTGAAGATATGGCAGTTATTTCAGAACACACCAATTCTACAAATGCATGGAAAGGATATAAAGAGTTACACTTAGCGAACCCAGGAAGAGAACTTTATATATTTCATACTTCAAATGAAAAAATTGAGGTAGTAGAAGATAAATTCACGGGGATCAGAAGGAGGAATCCTCAATGAATATTAAAATGATAGATGGACTACCTACTGTAGAAGTGAAAATTAAGTATAATAACAAAGAAAAGATGTTAAGAAATGTTTTAATAGATACAGGATCATCAAATACTATACTTGATGTTGATTCAGTACAAGATATTGGACTAGTTATTGACCCTCTGAAAGGCAAGGCAAGACGAATGTATGGAGTTGGAGGAGAAAGTGAATTATGCTATGAACAGAATGTAGAAAACTTGACAGTTGGAGAATATTTACTAAATAATTTTACATTACAATTAGGAATGACTAAAGAAAACTATGGATTTGAATGTATTTTAGGAGTAGACTTCATGGTTGAAAATAAAGTTATTTTAGATTTTGAAAGATTAAGCATTAAATGATTTAATTACAATTAAGTTGAGAATCAGAATGTAGTAATAATACATCGTGTAACAGAGGCTTAGCAGACATCGGAAAGTAGTTTCTGGGGATAGTCCGACGTCGCTAAGCCTCAAAACGTTATGTGAAATGGAGTGTGTGGGTATCACGAAGAGGTGGAACTAAGTAGATAAAGCAGGTCTATTATGTGAAAGCGTGACTAGACAGAAAAACTATGAGGTAATGCAATAATCAGATTTTGTAGACGAATTTAAAAAGTACAAAAAAGGAGATTTAAAAAATGAAAAATATATCAAATTATAAGGCTCAAAAGTATGACAATAAGGATAGATATACATTTATTGAAGAAGGGATATATTTATTTAAGAATATGTATGATTCAATAGAAAATGGTATGTATGTTTATGGAAATATGATGACCTCTAGAGTTGAGCCAGATTACTACGTAACGTCATTATCTTTTGAACAAGAACCAGAATTTAATGAAGGCACATCACCTAAGCTTATTTCTCAATATCCTTTAGAAGATATTTTAGATGAATTTTTGGTACATGTTTCTGATTTTTATGAAGAGATAAATGACAAAAGTGATACACTATGTTATCAAGAATTTGCTTCACCGGATATTGAAGACATTAAAAAGATAAGAGAAATTATCGGGAAGCATGTTTATAATAATGAATTTGTTGCTGATGATGGTCAAACTTATATTAAATTAATGATTGAATAATTTGAAATAAATTACCCCTATATATTATAGACACTTATCATTTAACAACTTATTAACTGAAAATAATAGTTAATCTGTGTTTGAGCATTGAATATATTATTATATTGAAGTTAGGAATGTAGTTCTTTTTTGGGGTTCGACAAAGTCAGTTCTGAGTCATGGAGCATACCAGTTCTTATAACAATATATTTCCGTTCGCTACGCACATTTCTTCACCGGGTGCTGAAGCACCGCCAGAGAGAAGGGCTTTGGGGGTCCGGTTCAGAAACGTCGGAAATACGAGACGTTAGATATCATATGCAGAATAAAAACACTAAAAAATTTAAAAGTCCTACTTTATGATATAATAAAAATAATAATAAAATGAGGAGGGTTAGGTATGAAATGGCAAGAAGTAAGAAAACTATACCCTAATAAATTTGTCAAAATCAAGATTTTAGAAGCTCATGTTGAAGGTAGTTATAAGATTGTAGATGAAATGGCAGTTATCCAATCCTTTGAAGATAACAAACAAGCTACAAAAGAATTAGTAAGATCTAAGGATGATGTAGTTGTATATCATACTGCAAACAAGAAGATTATGATTGAATTAAGAAATATAAAAGGATATAGAGGAATAATTTCATGATAATAGAATATAGAGATGGCTTATTATATACTTCAATAGAGATTGAGTATAATGAGCAATATAAAACTATAGATAATGTTGTTATAGATACAGGTGCAGCAGAAACTATGATAAGTCCAGATATAGTTGAAGATATAGGTATATTTGCAGAGAAAGATGATAAAATCATTTCGTATTATGGAGTTGAAGGAAGTATTCATAACGCATATGAGAAATCAGTTGATTTAATTAAGTTTGGTGAATCTAAGATTGAAAATATAAACATAGATTTTGGAGTTATAGATCCATCAGGTGAAATTAATGGCTTGATAGGACTAGATTTGTTAATAGAAATGGGTATTATAATTAATCTAAAAACTATGGAAGTTGAAATGGTTAAAGATTAAAATTAATGAGAAACATACAACAGCTAACATATTAGTCTCGATTAAGGAATGATATATCTGATGAAACTTTAAAGGAGTTGATGGATATGGATAAAGATATTAAAAGGGCTGAAGAAAGATTAGAATATCTAAGTAGTGATCCAAAAACTTTAGAAATGTATAAGGCTAGAGAAAAAGCATTACATGAAAGGGCAAATATGATAAGTAGTGCTAAGGAAGAAGGAATAGAAAAAGAAAAAGTAGAAGAAATAAGGCAAAGAATGAATTAGGTTTTAGAAATAGCTTCGGCTAACATAGGCTTCTCAACATCCTACAAAAAACAAATAGGACGATGAGAAGCCTAAAAACGTTAAGTGACATTATGAGCTGTTTATTAAAACATCGAGGAGGTATTTACAATGAGAAGAAAAGTGATAGTTTATATAGCTACAAGTTTGGATGGGTATATAGCTACTGAAGATGATTCATTAGATTGGTTATTTAAGGTGGAAGGAGAAGGAGATAATGGGTATTCGGAGTTCTATGACACTATAGATACAATAGTTCTTGGTAGAAGAACCTATGATTGGATCATGAACGTAGAGAAAGAGAATTTCCCCTATAAGAATAAGAAGTGCTATGTATTCACTAAGTCAACACAAGAACCTAATAATAATGTAGAGTTTGTTGACGGTAACATAGTTGAATTTGTAGATATGTTAAAAGATGCTGAAGGTCAGAACATTTGGATTGTTGGTGGAGGAGACTTACTATCCAATTTTGTTAAAGAAAATCTTGTGGATGAGTTCATAATTACAATTGCACCTACCATTATTGGTAAAGGAATTCCCTTATTCAATAAACAGAATATGGAAATAGAGTTAGAACTAAAAAGTATTCGGAGGTTTAATGAATTTGCAGAACTTCACTATGTAAAGAGGCAAAGTGATAACAACTAGTGTGAATGCTTATTTTCGCTCACAACATCAGCTAACAATAGATTGACAAGATTTCTTCACCGGGAGCGAAGCTCCACCAAGGAGAATTCCTTTGAGGTATAGACATAATAAAAATTGTTTTAGACTGTTGTAATTAGACCGTTATAATATCCTAGGAAGTTTAGATGACATAATTTTCACATTATATAAAATTAATATGGAACCAAACCTATTGTTTTATTGTTAAGATTATAAGGGGGTAATGTAAGTATGAAGAGGATAATATATTTACTGATACTATTATTATGTTTGCCTACATTAACAAATTGCTCTAATAATAATATGGAGAATATAGTAGAAATATCACCGAGCACATTATTTGAGGGAGAATTAAAAAAAATAGAGCCACATTTGGATTTATTAACAGGTTGTGTTGAAGTATCGTACAAAGGCAATAAGAAAAACTTTAGAGCTATCTATGAACTATGGGAAAAAGGTAAAGTAACTGAAGAATATGACGGTATAAGTTTTAAGGGAATAGAAGACTCTTTTGATAGTGATATTAGTGTATCGGCTAAGAGATTAGAGAATGATAAATATCGGTTAAAGCTAATTGTTGAAAATGCAATGACAACCGAAAAATTTGATTTACCAATAAATCTAAATTATAATGCTATAAATTTAAATAAACAAATTAAGACTCAAGATGACAAAGAGATTATTATTTGGGGGTTAGCTGGAACAAAAGTTAATGATGGTTTTATCTCTTATAGCAATATTGAAAAAACTCTAGAAGTAGCAGAGGCTGCTTTAGTCTTAAAAATCAAGTTTGAATAATATTTTATATTACAGGCGAAAGACCATGATAATGTGGTCACACATCCATGAGGGAATTGGAAAAGAACGAATAAACATTATTTAAAATTTATGCCACTGACAACATTGAATTGGCACAAAGGAAACATTAGGTAATAAAAGTCAAAGCGTCCATTCTACTTGTTCAGACAGAAGTAAAGAGTACTATTTTGTAAGTATGAAGCCAATGTAGGTTGGCGTAAGAGGATGAGTTAAATTTGTATGAAAAATATAAAAGTATTATAAGTACATAGAAATAAGGGGCTATATATTTTTAGATAACCCCTTATTTTGACTATTTCTTATTTTCATCCGAATCCTCTTTATCAGGTTCTTTATTAAAGTATTTATCTAAGTCCTTCTTCATGTTATCTGGAATCTTTTTTTCAAAGGGAAATACTACTGAGTTTATAACTGATTCACTAAACTCTTTAGTTATAATAGTAGTTTTTTCCAACGCTTCAGTACTTAAAAAATCAAGAACATCATTACGGGTATGGATAAATGCTCCCCCTTTAGGAGCAAAACGACAGAATGTAATAGAAGGAATTCCCTTGTCAGCAAAAGCTGTAGAATCACTGGAGTATATGCTTTGCTTTACATTAAGTGGTAAGCCCTTAATCTTAGCCATATGACCAACATAATCAACCACATTTTCTTCGGCAGTGACTAGAGCCATTTCCCTTCCAAGTACAGAGGCTGCAACATCTACATTAATCATCAACAGATGTTTTTTTAGTTCCTCTTTATGAGCTTTTAAATAAGCTTTGCTACCAAGAAGCCCAACTTCTTCAGAGCCATACCACATAAACTTTAGAGTTCTCATTGGTGGGTTTTCCTTAAAATGTCTTAGCAGTTCCATTATAATAACTGAACCAGCACCATTGTCATATACACCTGTACTGAAGGGCACACTGTCATAATGGGCTCCGAAGGATATTATCTCATCAGGATATTTAGAACCTTCTAAGGTTACAACAACATTTTGAGAAGTCAATTCTATATCTTCAATAATTATTTCTACTTTGATTTTGGTAGTTTTGTTCTTAACCATGTCAAAGCAATCTTTTGTGCGCATATTTACAGCCGGTATTTTACCATATTGTGTATATTTTTTATCAACTCTAGATACAGCTATATCGGTTTTATCTTCTTCATCTATTGCAGTACCACTCATAGTTATATAACCAGCAATACCAGCCTCTATAAGCTTTTTATAAAGTTTAAGGTCTGGACGTTTGTTTATAAGCACGAATTTTCCTTTGATATCAACTAAATTTGCATCATGTCCATCTTCTATGTATACAAAATCTGTAGTTATGCCCCCTTTAGGTGTACCGATTGAGTAGTTATATGGTGTAATCTCATACTCTTTTTCATATGGTTCAACTACCTTTAGTGTGGCTTTTGTGATTTTAGAAGAGGGAGCTTTAAAATCCTCCATATATCCCTGACATCCTATTGAAGATATTTCTTCTAATAGAATCTTTGCAGCTCTTAACTCTTCTTCTGAACCACTGGTTCGTATAAAACCAATTTTTTCTAAAAGTTTAAATGCTCTTTTACTATCAATTGACATAACCTTCCCCCTTAGTATATGTATTTACATTCAGTGTACTATAAAAGGGAATTGAAAACAATGGATAAGTTGTACTTAAATAGACAGTAAATACTCCAATATGATATAATGGATAAAATTAAAAATTATGATTATTATTTCTAAGGAAGAAAAAAGATACACTAAAGAGTTTGAGAAAAAATAGTTAAATATTAAGTTGATGAAGAAAATAGAAAAGTCTCTGGGGGAGGATTATCATGTTGAAATTTTTTCAATTTTATTTATTTTAGGGAGGAGACTTATGAATCGAATCTTAGGTATGGCGATAGGAATCCCCTGTGGTAGTGCTATAGGAAATAGTGAATTAAGGAAAAAAACTAAAAAGAGAATTAGACAATTAGTCGATAAAAAAGGTTAGGTTTACCTATATGGGAAAGCACATGGTGTAGAGAAAATCCTAAATAAAGAATTTAATTTATGGTATAAATACTACACTAACCAAGATATGAGACATTTGTTTGTTGAACTGCCGTACTATGCTTATAGAAACAGGACAGGTTTTTGTGATCGACTACACTAAAACAGATTGTTCTGTCATAAGAAGGTACTACCGTCCAGATGGAGATGTTTGGAATGATATGCCATCAACTGTAGGATTTATATTAGAGTGACTTTCTTTAATAATGTGAGGTAAGGATTAATTATATTTGGGGAGGAAAAATAAGTTGGAATTTTGGAAGTGAAATATGACAAAATTGTGGGATATAGTAGAAGATTTTATAAAATTTTTTTATATTGTTGAGTTGTTTGATAGTGTTTAATTTATTTATATTTTGAAAGGAGATAAATATGAAAAGTTTGATTAAAAGTAAAGTTTGGCGTGTTCCTTTAGTTTCGATTTTAACAGGTATTATTATTTCTATTATAACATCAGCTTATATATATTTTATAGTAAAAGGGACAAATGTATGGACACTAGAAATGGGAAATACAATCCTTTGGATGAATATTATAGTTGCAGTTGTTCTTTTTTTAATCACAGGGATATTTTGTTTTCGTGATATGGATAAAACTGATATTGCAAAATCTGCAATTATTGTTGCTTTATACTATATTGTGATCGTAGCTTTTGAACAATTATTAGTATCTATGGGACAATATCCATCTATTCTTCTATGGCTATTTATTCCAGTAAGATTATATTCGGTTATTCATCAAGTATTTGTAAGATTCACTGAAATATCGGTATGGATAGGTTTATTGCCAAGCATAATAGCTCCATTTTTGTATGTTATATTTGGGAAAAGAAGAATTAAATGATAAATGTAAGATATATTCTTTTTTTCTTTACTATAAAAGTTTAGCAGGAGATTTAGCATTACAAGATGTAGATTAGGAAAATCAGTTATGTAGCATTGGACTAAGGATTGCAAAGATCTGTAATAGAGATAAGAGCTTATGGATCGGAAGCTATACAATTATTGATAGAGTATGGATTTAATAATATGGGGTTGGAAAGAATTTGAGGAAATACCTTGTAATATAAAAAGCGGCTAGAATCCACTTGCCCAAAAATTAATTTTTAGGGAACTAAAAAGGGGACTACATGAAGAAAGTACCAGTCTGTATAATAGTATTAATATCATTTTTTGCACATCCTTTATTTGAAGTGTTATAAGTTAAAATCAAATTCTACTATGATATAATAAAATCAAGTTTTAGTTTGAGTCTAAGAGAAGATAAAAAGGACCTTATCTTTGACAAGATTCTTTTATTAAAACTAAGACTGTTTTTTAAAACACCTACCATAAGGCAATAATATATAAAGGGGTGAAAAAATGAGGATACCATATGGGATTTCGGATTTTAAAACTTTAAGGGAACAGGGCTATTTATATGTAGATAAGACAAAATATATAGAGATGCTAGAGGATTATGACAGTAAGTATATGTTTTTTATACGACCTAGAAGATTTGGAAAAAGCTTATTTTTGTCTACACTTTCCTATTACTATGATATGAATTATAGTGATGAGTTTACTGATATATTTAAAGACTTATATATTAGTAAAAATCCTACTGTACTTAAGAATAGTTATTTTATGTTACAATTTAATTTTTCAGCACTTAATACCAATAGTAAGGAAGAACTGGAAGAATCATTTAAAATGAGGTTGAGGAGTTCTATTATAGAATTTTTACATAAGTATAAAAGGTACTTTGATAATATTTCAAATATAGAAGAGAGAATAAATGAAATAGAAGATGTAGGTGGCATATTAAATACATTGATAATAGAAGTTAAGAGAACCAATAAGAAGATATATTTAATAGTAGATGAGTATGACCATTTTGCAAATGACATTATAGCTATGGGAGAAAGTCGCTTTTATAAGGATGTAGTAAGGGCATCAGGATTTGTGAGGGATTTTTATGAAACTGTAAAGATAGGTACAGAAAGCGTAGTAGATAGAATATTTATAACAGGGATATCCCCTATTATGCTAGATGATCTAACCAGTGGATTTAATATAGCTTCAAATACTACAATGGATAGAAATCTAAATGAAATGATGGGATTTACAGATAGGGAAGTTGATGAAATAATATCAAAGCTACAGATACAGGATGTATCTAAAGATAGAGAAGAATTAAGAAAAAATTATAATGGATATCTATTTAATAAACATAGTAAAAATAGGATGTATAATCCAGATATGGTGTTGTACTTTTTTAATCAATATAGAACTTTTGGTGAATATCCAGAAGAACTTATAGATGAAAATGTAAAGACTGATTATGGAAGACTAAATAGGCTAGTTTCCAATGAAGAGAATAGAAAAGTGTTGGATGAAATAATAGTAAATGAGGGAATAGTTGCTGATATAGTAACAAGATTTTCCTTTGATAGGATGTATGATGAGGATTATTTCGTGTCACTGTTATTTTATATGGGACTACTTACAATAGATAGACAAGAAAGAACAAGATTACTTCTTAAGGTGCCTAACTATGTAGTCAAAACTATATTTTGGGAGTATATAGAGAATAGTCTTAAAGAAAATCATAATATAAAACTTGAGACAAAAGCCCTTAGACTTAGTATAGAGGATATGGCATATGATGGTAATATAAAATCATATATAGATTATGTTCATAAAAATGTAATAAAATCACTATCAAATAGGGATTTAATGAACTTTGATGAAAGATATATAAAGGTAATATTATTTGCATATTTAGTAAATAGCAAAGTATATAAACCAATAAGTGAACGGGAAGTGGAAAATGGATATATAGATATTTATTTAGAAAAGGATATAAGAATGCCTGATGTTAATTATGAATGGATAATAGAACTTAAATATATAAAGAAAGGCGAAAAAAGTAAGTTAGAAAAAGTAAAAAAAGAAGGATTAAAACAGCTTAAAAGATATATAGATAGTAGAGGGTTTAAGGATAGGGAAAATATAAAGCAAGCCCTTATTGTGTTTATAGGTAAGGATGAGTATGAAGTTGTTGAGATTTAGAAGGGACTTCAGGCTTTGGAACCATAGTAGAGCAGAGGAAAGATGATAGATAAGAGAATGAAAAACTACTCTAAAAAATAAAAGGGTAGTTTTTTTTATTTATATAGAAAGAGCCATATAATTTTCTATGTAGATCCTGAATATATTCAGGAGGATTTTAAAGTCATACAGTATAGTGCAACAGTAAAATTTAGTTACTGGGGTATTCATAATAAAATTTAGTTACTGGGTATTCATAATAAAAATTAGTTACTGGGGGATTCGTAATCCCCCAGCTTATTGAAAATATAGTCTTTGCATAATAGGTCTTCTAAAAGAAGCCTTACATATATTTATGGGATCACAAATGGCGTCTTTGTTTATGTTTAAGATTTTCAACGGCTAAATACATGTGTGTAAAATAATGTATAATATGGTATAATCAAAAGGAAGAAAAAAACAGATATAATAAAATGTCCCAACATAGAGTGTAGCTGATCCGTTAAAATTTAATGTATACTTCAAAATGTGAGGTGAAAAAATCGTGACAGACAAAAAAATAATAGTACAATTTACGATGCTGACATTTTTCATAGCCTACCTTGTGTCAGGTGCGTTGATTGTTCTTGGGCAATTTGGATATTCGGTTCATAATTGGGTCCATTCGTTACAGCAATTCGGGATGAATATTCCTTTTGCAATTTATATTTTGTCTCCCGCTATTGCTTCATATATTGTTCTTAAGAAAAATAAAAAAATAGCAGATTTTAAGGAATGGCTGAAAACTGTTTTTTATGCCCCAAATAACGTATCTATATATTTGTACGTTGTTGCAGGACTTGCACTGTATTTTTTGGTACATATTGTAGTTTCAGGCCCCACGGAGATGGTGCTTCCATTTTATACGTTTTTCCTTTCCCTGCCTGTTAGCCTTATTATCGGTGGTTTGGAGGAAGCTGGCTGGATGTATATATTGCAGCCTGAGCTTGACAAAAAATATGGCTTTGTTTTATCTTCTGTTTTGGTTGGAATCATTTGGACTTCATGGCATATACCTCTCTTCTTCATTCCGGGGACAAATCACGGAGAGGGACTCATTAACTTTTGGATGTTTGCAGTTCAACTCATAGCATTTCGGTTTTTCAACGGTGCAATCTACAAAATATCAGGAAAAGGTCGTGTGTTTATGTGTGTATTATTCCACACCATGTTCAATGCGGCATCCCCCATCTTTGGTACCATGACTATGACTTGGGCGGGAACCATTGCTGCAAATGCTGTGATTATTCTTGTTTCAATTGCAACCGTTGTGATATACGACAAAAAGAACAGGGGAATAATATAAGCATAATTAGTAGTTGATTCGTATTATTCCTATTTTGTTTAGTAAATAGTTCAATAGGAACGGTAGAGGTACTCCCATCCATGGTCGTCTCTGGATCTGGGGGCATGGTTCATTGTCTACCTAGGAACATTAAAACAGAACTACAGAAAATCTATATTATACGAGGAGGAAGAAAATGGGGGAATTTAATATCGGCTCAATCCTGCCATTTGGCAGTTATGATTGGCGCATTCTTGATATACAAGGCAATGCAGCTTTGATTATAACTGAATATATGATCGAACAACATTCCTATAATAATTGCCCGGGGGGTGTGACATGGGCTGACTGCTCGCTGAGGAAATATCTTAACGGTGAGTTTTATAACAAATTCACCGTGACCGAACAGTCAAGAATCATTCCAGTATTAAACAAAAACCACGACAATCAGTGGTACGGTTCAAGTGGAGGAGAAGATACTCAGGATTACATATTTCTGCTAAGTATTGAAGAAGTAGTGTGCAAATATTTCGGTGACAGCAGTAAAAACCTTGAAAATCCCAGTCCCAAACAACGATACTGGTTTCAAAGGAAGGATAAAAACAACAATAAGAGAAAATCGACATTCGATGGGCGTGTATGGTGGTGGTGGCTTCGGTCGCCCGGGCGTGACAATAGAAGAGCCGCATATATCCACGGTGACGGCAATGTAGGCATTCAGGGAAACGGTACTTTCCGATACAATAGCAACACAATTCACTCTTCAACAGGAGATAACAGCGGCGGAGTCCGTCCTGCTTTGTGGTTGAGCTTGGAATTATAAACTTTATTTTATCAATCATAGGGGAAAATAGATCCGTATAGTATGTGGGTTTGATCATGTAGTCGAAGTAAAACAAAGCTATGGGAAATTTATTTAGCAAATCTCAATTTGTCTATTTATTATGACTTTACATTTTATCTACAGTAGATTTAGTTAAGGCTTTAAGATATTCATTACTACAAATAGAGTATTATATGCTAACGATTTTAATTAATGACTATTGGTAACTTCCATTGATTCCGTCGCTAACAGTGAACTTACGACATGGACAGGGACAAGGAAGTATGCCCACGTCGTAAGTTCACTGGACGTTATACAACAGTAGAAAAAATAAACTTGGGGTTCAATAAAAGGAGGAAGGTAGGATGAAATGCGATATTTTATTAATAGATGGATTTAGTATATTGTTTAGAATGTTTTTTTGGAATACCTGCTAAAATACGTGGAAAAAATGACTAATTAATTCACGGGATTGTTGGATTCACAGGAACACTTTTGAAAACAATATCTTATTTTCGACCTGAAAAGGTTCTTGTAGTATTTGATAGCGAGTTAGGTTCATTTCGCCAGCAAATGGATTCCAATTATAATGCTAATAGATTTAAGGATTGGTCAAGTTTATCAGATGATATGAATCCATTTACACAGCTATCTGGGTTAAAGTCAGATAATATTTTAGGAATTCCAGGTATAGGTATAAAAACAGCACAAAAACTGTTTAATGGGTACGGAAATTTAAATAGTATATATCATAATATTACTGATGTTACAAATGAGAGAATTAAGAGAAAGTTATTGGATTATAAAGAGGATGTATTATTGAATTTAAAATTAATTAAGCTTAACAGAAAAGTTAATTTAACATATGATCTTGAAGAATTAAATTTATCTAAGGATTTTAAACAATATAAAACTATGCAGATATTAAAAGACGTTGGGATAGCTTAATATTAATGTATGATTAAGTCAAGAGTCCAATCTGCCATTGCATAACGAAGTGTTCCCAACATCCATCAGCATTTAGGTCAAAGAAGAGGAAGCTTCTACTGCTCCCTATAGTACTGAGAATAATAGTATTATGAATGATAAATTAGAAAAAAATGAAAGATGTAGTTATAAATTTAAAAGATATAGAACTCAATACCAAAAATATTTTATGAATTACAATATTATTAAAATTCATTACGAGATAGATGAAGTAAAATATATTTTTATATTTGGATTAAATGCATCTAATGGGGTTAAACCTAATGAAGTAGTAGAGGAAATATTAAATTGGCTTAAGTGATAATTTTTATTTTATATAAGAATTAAGGATGTTTGCAAATATCTCTATGATCAAGAACCTTTAAAATAACGTGAAGAAGCTTTGGAAATCATAAATTGGTATAAAGATTTTGAAACAAAAAATTATAGCAGGTGGGGCATTGTACTAAAAGAAATTAATATTTTAATTGGGACATGAGGATATCATTGCTTAGATAGAAAAAATAACATAGTTGGGATAGGATTATAGAACGACGAGAAACCCCAAGAACGTTAGTTGTCATAAAAATCTATGTATTGACAGGTAGAATCAACAGGTATATATAGGAGGTGCTTGGGTGAAAATTGTAGAGAGGCCTTGGAAAAGGCTATATAAGTTTTTTTTATTCTTATTTGGTATTCCATTTTTCTTAATAGGAGTAATATTTTTAATTATAGACGGAAGTTGGGCATTCATATTAAATGGTGCTTTGTGGATTATTTTTGGTGTTGGACTTAAAATTAAAAGCATTTATAATAGACGGAAACTTGAAATCTTGAAAAGAGAGGGCATTTGTTATGATGGCTCTGTGGTAAGTATAATTCCTACCCATTGGGTTAGGATCGGAAGTTATGTAACAGCTCGCATTGAATGCGTTTATAAAACTGAAAAAGGCGATTGTTTAATTAAGAGCGGATATCATCTTCTATCGCCTTTTGATATAAGAGAAAATTTACATGCTAAAATCTATCTTGATTATAACAATTTTGATAAGTATATTGTTGAACTTTTTCGAAGAGATAATAATGTCTTATCTTGATACTAGAAGGGATAAATAATTATGAAGGACTTGCAAGTGGCTAAGTATACTAAATTACTAATGGTTATACCAATCACTAGTTGGGAAAGTGACTTTTCGTTGCATATATATTTGTTCGTTGTTGCAGGGCTTACACTGTATTTTTTGGTACATATTGTAGTTTCAGGCCCCACGGAGATGGTGCTTCCATTTTATACGTTTTTCCTTTCCCTGCCTGGTGGCCTGATTATCGGTGGTTTGGAGGAAGCTGGCTGGATGTATATATTGCAGCCTGAGCTTGACAAAAAATATGGCTTTGTTTTATCTTCTGTTTTGGTTGGAATCATTTGGACTTCATGGCATATACCTCTCTTCTTCATTCCGGGGACAAATCACGGAGAGGGACTCATTAACTTTTGGATGTTTGCAGTTCAACTCATAGCATTTCGGTTTTTTAACGGTGCAATCTACAAAATATCAGGAAAAGGCCGTGTGTTTATGTGTGTATTATTCCACACCATGTTCAATGCGGCATCCCCCATCTTTGGCACCATGACTATGATTTGGGCGGGAACCATTGCTGCAAATGCTGTGATTATTCTTGTTTCAATTGCAACCGTTGTGATATACGACAAAAAGAATAGGCAAATAGTATAATTAGTAGCTGATCCGTATTATTCCACTATATAGGCTTAAATAAAATAATTTAAAAAGGAGTTAAGTTATGTTTACTAGAGAAAAAATTATGGAAAATATGATTCTAAGACCAAATATTAAGAAAATAGACAAGGAAGTTATAAAGAGAATTTTACTTGAGGCAGGAATTAAGAATAATATTTCTCACATTGATGAGCCTAATGTTTGGGTTATGCAGTCACATCGAATTTACCTAACTGATGGAGGAAGGCTTTTGTTAAAAATTGGTATTAATCCAGACTGGACAGATTCTTCAACTATATTAAATCAGGTTAAAGCTACAGAACTAATCAATTCTACAGGAATAAAACAGCCTAAAATTCTTTCTTTTTCTGAAAATGAAGATAAGTATGGATTTAAGTATATACTTTCAGAATCTCAAAGAGGAACTAGATTTTGTGATGAATATAAAAAAGCCTCCAAAAATGAACGGGAAAAATTATACAAATCATTAGGACAAGCATATTCTCTAATTCATAACATCAAAAATAAATGGTCGGGGGTATGGGATGGTGACATTCATAAAAAGAAATATCCAATTCATCCTGCTGATTTTTATAGAAATGCTGAAATTTATGGTGGCAGTAATAAGCATTTAGTAGAAAGTAATATTATTAGTGATAATGTTTTTGAAAGAATATGTCTAGCATGGGATGAAAATTTATCTTATTTAAAACAACGTCCTACTTCTCTTATTCATATAAGTCCATTTCCTTGGAGTATATATATGATTAGAGAAAATGAAGAGTATTCCGTTGGAGGATTTAGTGCACTAGCAGATTTTATGTGGTGGGATCCTATGTCTGATGTAGCTCATTTGATTTATCCACCGTATTTAAATATCACAAAGGAGGAGCAAGATGCATTTATTAGTGAGTATGATATTCCATTAGATGAAAGAGCTATCAATCTTTACATGATATTAAATAGGTTATGTGCAATGTCCGGATGTTATCTTGCACCAGTAAAAAGTAAAGAAGCAAATCTTTGGATTCACAATGAAGTTAAATCAATTGAAAAGGCTTTAAATAAGTTAGGATTTTAGCTTCTGCTACATATAACATACAGATTCCAATATCCTATAAAAAGCATTTAGGACATTGACCACAGTTAAATGGAATTAAATATAAAAGATAACCTCCTATAAATAATAAGGGATTATTTTGTGTTTAGCCATTCAGTTGCTACCCAATTATTAAAAGATAGTACGGATTTAAGATATATTTAAGAACTAATTGGGGATAGAAGCTCAAAACAACTGAAAGATACACCCATGTATAAAAAATAGATTTAGGTAATATTAAAAGTCAATTAGATGAGATATTGAACAACTAAATATACATGTTAAACATATTATAATATGATACAATTAAAAGGAAGAAAAAAACATACATAATAAAATTTTCCGAGATAAATTGTCATTAATCCGTTGACATAGAAGACAAAAGCTACAGTCAGGGATTAAGTAATTAGCTAAAATTCTATAAAATAGCCTCTTAATTAATAACAATGAATGCAAATATCAACATACAGGAATTAAAGAAAAAAATTGGTATTTTATTTACAAATAATAAATATTAAAAATGTTTTTGAGGAGGAGAATATGAAAGAGATTTATATAGACAAAGAAGGGGTTAAAGCAAGAATCCATGAGTGGGGAAATACAGAAAACCCAACAATTATATGTTTACATGGTTTAGGAAGTACAAGTCTAAGTTTTATTGAGTTAGCACAGTTATTGAAAAATGAATATCATATTATTTCAATAAATTTACCAGGACATGGGAAGACACCTCAATTTTTAAAAGTAGAAGATTATGAAATGCCTAATATGACTAGATGGGTTAACAAAATTATTTCCGAACTAACAGAATGTAGATTCTATTTATTGGCACATTCTTGGGGGGCAGACATTGGCCTTCACTATCTATCTACTTACCCATCAAAAGTCATTAAGACTATGTTATTAGATGGTGGATATTATTTGAAGACTGAGTTTTATGCTTATCAGACTTCAATATCTGGAAATATAGATTCATTACAAAGGGAAATTGATTATTATCTTAAGGACTTTGATGAATACTGCTTTGATACTTTGCAAGAGCATATTGATGTGGAAAAGAGTAACTATATTAGATGGTCCTGTTTATTAGAAGAAGCTGCCAAGGATTTAATAAGGGTGGAAGAAGGTATGTATAAATATCATGCCAATGGTTTTACTGCAACAGGTGCTATAAAATCAATGTATCTTTATCCACCAAATTCTATTTATGACAATCTTCCAAATTCGATTTATTTATTACGAAGTACCCTGCCAGAGTCTATGAATGAGTACAGAGAGAATTTATCTGAAAATTTCAAGAATAATACGGGTTCTAAGGTAAAGAAGATTGAGGGAGCAGGGCATTTGCTTCATTGGGATAAACCTAATGAAGTAGTAGAGGAAATATTAAATTGGTTTAAGTAATAATTTTTATTTTATATAAGAATTATTTTAGCATAAAAGCTTTTTTATTAAAAAATTAGAAGATTTTTATATAGTAACTATTTAAGGGGGTTAGTTTCGGACTTTAACTAACAAACATTTCTGATGGGGATGTTTAAAAAATTATGTATAGAGAGAAGGAACAATACTTACAAAGATATAAAATACAGGAGGTGCCAAATGGGGATTTTAACAAATTTTAGACTCTCTGTTTTAGAGCGAAAGTTTGGTGTATATGGTATTCATGTTTATCAACATGGAAAGACAATTGCAGAGCATAGATTTAGAAGCGATGATAGGGAAAACTTATATTCAGCATCTAAAACATTTGTTGGGGTAGCTATTGGAATTGCTGAATCAGAAGGTTTGTTATCGGTTGATGATTTTGTATTGGATTTTTTCCCAGAGTTCAAATCAATTGCAAGCAAAGACTCAGAGTTAATTAAAGTTGTACATTTACTACAAATGACATCAGGACATTTAAGTGAGGACTATGAAAAGTATAATGAAATGGACCGTGGAGAGCTATTCTTTACAACAGAGGTTGTAGAAGAACCTGGAAAAAAATTCTTTTATGAAGACTTATGCAGTTATATGCTAGGAAGAATAATTTATAAAGTAAGTGGAGAGATTTTATTAGAATATTTGAAAACTAGATTATTTGATAAGATGGGAATTATAAATCCCCAGTGGCATACTTGTGAAAAAGGATATACTGCCTGTTCAGGTGGATTATATTTAAAGACCGAAGAATTTTCTAGAATTGGAGTACTATTACTTAATAAGGGGATATATCAGAATCATCAGATTATTTCAGCGGATTATGTTGAAAGAATGCACACAAACTGGATAGATACGTCAAATAAATTAGATCCCGAGTCACAACAAGGATATGGTTATCAAATATGGAAATGTACATTACCAAATAGCTACCGAGCTTCTGGTATGTATGGACAATATTGCATAATATTAGAGGATTATGATGCTGTGATTACTATTACAGGTCATTATGAGGAATATGGTAATGACATATTAAGAGTCGTATGGAGGGATATTGTACCATATCTCTAAAAGCTTGCAGACTGTAACAAAATACTAGAACTATGATATTAAAAGATTTAAAGGAAAGGGGAAATAATATGTCAGAAAATTATTACAAACCATGTAAAGAGTTTGATGAGTGCAATGAACTGATTGAGAAATATTTCCTGACCAAAGAGTATGAAAAATGCTTTGAAGGTCATCTAAAGTTGGCTGAAAAGGGGTATCCACTGGCCGAATGTCAAGTTGGATACTTCTATTATGAGGGGATTGGTGTTGATAAGGACTTAGAAAAATCTTTCTATTGGACAGAACGTGCTGCAAAACATGGCGATAGAGATGCTCAGAATAACCTTGCAGAGTTATTTTATGCTGAAGGCGTTGTTGTAGAAAAAGACACTGAAAAGGTCAAAGAATGGTATAAAAAGGCTGCAATGGATGGACACCCAGAAGCTTTGGAGAAGTGCCGAGCATTAGGGGTTAAAGTAGATATATAGATTTCATACCAAATTTCCTTTTGAAATTAAATTAGATAACTTACTTGACAAATACCTCTTAAGACAAACTTACTTAAAATTAAATTCCACTATGATATAATAAAACTAAGACTGTTTTTAAAACACCTATCATGAGGCAATAATATATAAAGAGGTGAAAAAATGAGAATACCATATGGAATTTCGGATTTTAAAACATTAAGGGAGCAAGGCTATTTGTATGTAGATAAGACAAAATACATAGAGATGCTAGAGGATTATGATAGTAAGTATATGTTTTTTATAAGACCTAGAAGATTTGGGAAGAGTTTATTTTTATCTACACTTTCCTACTATTATGATATGAATTATAGTGATGAGTTTAATGATATATTTAAAGATCTATATATTAGTAAAAATCCTACTGTACTTAAGAATAGTTATTTTATGTTGGAACTTGATTTTTCAGGGCTTAATACAAGTAATAAAGAGACTTTAGAGTATTCATTTAAAAGTAAGTTAAGAGAAGCAATCATACGTTTTTTATATAAGTATAAACAGTATTTTGACGATATAATAAAAGTAGAAAAAGAAATAAAAGAAGTGAATGATGTAGGGGCAATACTAGGGACATTAACAACTGAAATTCAAAAGATAGATAAAAAAATATATCTAATAATAGACGAGTACGATCATTTTGCAAATGATATTATAGCCATGGGTGATAGTCACTTTTACAAAGATATAATAAGAGCATCGGGATTTGTAAGGGATTTTTATGAAACTGTAAAGATAGGAACAAAAAGTGTTATAGACAGAATATTTATAACAGGGATATCCCCTATTATGCTAGATGATCTAACTAGTGGATTTAATATAGCTTCAAATACTACAATGGATAGAAATTTAAATGAAATGATGGGATTTACAGATAGGGAAGTTGATGAAACAATATCAAAGTTACAGATACAGGATGTATCTAAAAATAGAGAAGAATTAAGAAAAAATTATAATGGATATCTATTTAATAAGCACAGCAAAAATAGGATATATAATCCAGATATGGTGCTATATTTTTTTAATCAATATAAAACTTTTGGTGAATATCCAGAAGAACTTATAGATGAAAATGTAAAGACCGACTATGGAAGGCTAAATAGGCTAGTTTCCAATGAAGAGAATAGAAAAGTGTTGGATGAAATAATAGTAAATGAGGGAATAGTTGCTGATATAGTAACAAGATTTTCCTTTGATAGGATGTATGATGAGGATTATTTCGTGTCACTATTATTTTATATGGGGTTACTTACAATAGATAGACAAGAGAGAACAAGATTACTTCTTAAGGTGCCTAACTATGTAGTCAAAACTATATTCTGGGAGTATATAGAGAATAGTCTTAAAAAAAATCATAATATAAAACTTGAGACAAAAGCCCTTAGACTTAGTATAGAGGATATGGCATATGATGGTAATATAAAATCATATATCGATTATATCCATAAAAATGTAATAAAACCATTATCAAATAGGGATTTAATGAACTTTGACGAAAGATATATAAAGGTAATATTATTTGCATATTTAGTAAATAGCAAAGTATATAAACCAATAAGTGAACGGGAAGTGGAAAATGGATATATAGATATTTATTTAGAAAAGGATATAAGAATGCCTGAAGTTAATTATGAATGGATAATAGAACTTAAATATATAAAGAAAAGTGAAAGAAATAAGTTAGAAGAAGTAAAGAAAGAAGGATTAAAACAGCTTAAAGGGTATGTAGATAGTAGGGAGTTTAAGGATAGGGAACATACAAAGCAAGCCCTTATTGTGTTTGTAGGTAAGGATGAGTATGAAGTTGTTGAGATTTAGAAGGGACTTCAGGCTTTGGAACCATGTAGACCAGAGGAAAGATGATAGATAAAAGAATGAAAAAAACTACCCAAAAAAATAAAAGGGTAGTTTTTTGATGCTTTAAAATTCGTATTAGTTATAGTAAAAAATTAACAGTCTAATAACCAATAACTAGTAGTTGATCAATTATAATTTTAGATAAAATTCATCAGTAATGGATAAAAATTAGATGTTAAAGCTTATACACCAATTATAGAATCAGGGCTATCGCATGAAAAATAATTATTAAAATGAAATGGAAAAAATCTCAAAAAGGAATTTTAGATTTTATGTCGAATCTTTAAAATATACAAATAAAATACGAGGAGAGCAGACATGAAATTT
>NZ_JBAKFX010000024.1:0-54983 GCF_037577855.1 Dethiothermospora halolimnae
ATAAAACATTAACTTAATTAATGTATATATATAAGAATATATCTTGCTAAAGGACACCTAGAAGGAAAAGCCTTTAGCAGTATTAGATATAAGGTTAGGGAGAGGTAACACTTCTAATTTTGTTGGGCTTAGTTACTATATGTAACTAAGACTTATCGAAAGATATGCGGAATTTGTAGTCAAGGGGCTACACCCTAGTAGCTGAATCCTGTGATGCTACCACTTTTATAAGAAGTGAAAAACTATAATTAATAATTTCTTATGATGTTATTTGATATAGTTTTAGAAACCAGGAGTAGGATTTGTTTTTTACACTATTACATAAAGACCTGAAAATGCTGTTGAGATATAAGGGAATACTGATTTTTTCCTTTGTTTTTTTAATACTTATATTAGCCCTATTGGGATTTATATTTGATGATGTAATGGAAAAAAATCAGTTAACTAATAAGGTAAGGATAGGTTTAGTAAGCCATGATAAATCAACAGCTACAAATATGCTAATATCAAACTTCGATAAAGATGAAAACTTTAATAGATTATTTGAGATTAAACAATATAGTATTAAGGAAGCTAAAGAAGAATTAAAAAAAGAAAATATAACGGGAATAGTTGAAGTACCTGGAGGATTTGCCAAGAGTTTAATGCGCTATGAAAACAATAAACTGAAAGTGACACTAAATAGTAATGACCCGTTAAAAAGTATTATGCTAAAGGAAGTAATGGAAAGCTATGCTAGGTTTGTAGTATCCACTGATGTATCAATCTATACTTTATATAATCAAATGAAAGAGATAGAACTATCAGATAAATCAATAGATCAGATAAATGAAGCATTCTCAATAGAGATGGTTTTTACTGCTTTGTCTAGGGGAAAACTTTTTTCCCGTAATGAAATAACCATTATTCCATCATCTAGCTCGATTCAATACTTCATTATAGCAATAGGGGTACTTATTATTATGTACATAGGACTCATAGGAACCAATGTAATAATATACGAAAGGGATAAGATGTGTTTATCTAGATATAAAGTATCTCCAAGTTCCATAATGGTGTTTATTTTTAGTAAAGTAGCTGCTCTATTTATACTAAGTTTAATTCAAATAACACTTTTAGTTCTACCAGTTAAATTTATACTAGATATTGATTTAAGTATTTTTACAATGAATAGTTTTCTGTTTTTATCTATTTCCCTTATAACAATTATTAGTTTATCTCTACTGTTTGGGACTTTTATAAAAACAGAAAAAATAGCTACATTAGTTGGGAACGTAGGCATATTTATTTTTGGAATACTAGGAGGTAGCTTTATCCCCCTTAAATTGATGCCAAAGTTAATACAAGATATATCAATGGTTACCCCTAATCACTGGATAATAAAAGGTTTTTTGTATGTGTTAAATGGACACAAACTTGGAGATATAAAAACAAGTATATTAGTCTTATTATCAGCATCTATAATTTTTATAATGTTATCTATATATAACTTAAAGGGAAGAAGGTGGTCTTATTAGTAAGATATTAAGCCTTTTAATATTACGGATAAAATTATTAATAGATAATAAATGGTTTTTGGCAATAAGTATAGTGTTACCCCTTATGTTTTTTTATTTTATAGGATTGATGTATGGCAGTGGAGATGAATATAGCAAAATACCAGTTGTTCTTATAGATGAAGACAATAGTGAATTCTCTAAGAGAATAATAGGAAATATAGAGGAAAATAACTTGATTAAGTCAATAAAGGTTTCAAAAAAAGAGGGTTTTGATCTATTAGATGATGATATGATTGAGGGTATATATATATTTAAAAAAGGATTAGAAGATAATATATTAGAGGAAAAAATAGAAGGAATTATAGGAGCTTATTATTTAGAAGATAGTTTTATAGCACCCGCCATAACAGATCTAATCGCGGCGGAGGTACTTCCTATTTTAGGAGAAATAAAGGCAGCAAATAAGTTGGTGGCTATATATAAAAGTCAAGATATAAATAATTATGAAAAGGCATTTGATAAATCATTAAGATACTCTGAGAAATTAAAGGAGAAAGAAAAGTTTAGGCTACCTATTAGCATAAAGACAATATCATCAGATAATAGAATTAAAAGAAATATAAAAATAGAAAATAGTATATTAACTAAAAAGTTTGCTTTAGGAATGGGACTTATTTTTACCAGTGTCTATTTGCTCTTTTGTTCCACAACAATAATTAGGGAAAGAAGGACAAGTGTATATAGTAGACTTAAAATCATAGGATATACTAGGTTTCAACTTACCGTTGCTAATCTTTTAGGAATTATGGTAGTAGGTGTGTTTCTTTTTGTAATTCAGTTTTTGATTATGGTTAGGTATTTTAGTGTAGAGGGAATATCAGATATACTTACAATTATGTTAATATATATAATATTTACATTCACCATATCAAACTTGGTACTGTTATTTACCAATATATTCAAGAGTCAAACAATATTACAAACATTTTCTCCATTGTTTATAACTGTTATGGGACTATTAAGTGGATGTTTTTTCAGTATAGATATATTTCCAGAGAAAATACAAGCAATAGCAAAGGTAATACCTATGTATTGGACATTAGATAGTCTAACGAAAATGACTATATATAGTCGAGGTTTTAATAGTATATTGGGGAGTTTAATAGCTGTATTCATAATGGGAACAATTATATTTGGAGTTAACTATATGGTTACTAATATAAAAACTTTAGAGTAATTATAAGTTCATTAATATATAAGCCATGAATATATTCAGAACGACTTTAGAACCATATAATACAGCCTTTGGCATAATAGGTCTTCTAAAAGAAGCCCTACATATAATTATGGGATCTCGAACTCCCTGATCTCTGCACTTTGTACTCTGAAAAGAACAAAGGAGCTCCAACAGCTCCTTTGTTCTTTTTCTTGCTTTAATAATATTTGTATAATAAAATATTATTAAAGATGAATATAATATAGATAAAATCTATTGGAAGAAGTGGTAATTTGTTTGCTAATACTGGGACTTTAAAAAATAGAGTATTAAAATTTTCTATGGCTATATTATATATAACATTAGCTTCCCAAATAGATATAGGACTTTTATTAACAGATTTTAGAGTTTCCCTTGGAATTGTTATGCTTACTATATTAATATATAAGGATAAAAGTTTAAATTCCCCTTTTTTAGGAGTAGTATCGGGTGTTTCTATTTATTTTTGGAGAATTATTTTATATTCTATGGCAAATGGAAAATATGGGGATGTTATATTAGCATATTTCCCGGAAATATTTTTTTATACTTTTTATGGGATGTTTTTCTGGATTTTAATAAGAAAGAAAAACATAGAGAATCTAAATAAACTATTTCTTGTTACATTTACTAGTGATTTTGTTGGAAATATTATAGAGGTTATTATCAGAACAGAAAACAATCTTGGGAATTTTAATATAAAGATTATAGAGGTACTAATATTAGCTGCTTTTATAAGGTCATCGATAATATGGCTTATATTAAATGCCTTTAAGCATTATAAAATACTACTTATGAAAGAGCGACATGAAAAACGATATAGGAATTTATTGCTCCTGACATCCCAACTTAAAACAGAAGCCTATTGGATGGAGCGGAATATGGACTATATAGAAAAGGTCATGGGAAATGCCTATGGATTGTTTGAGAAAATTCAAACTAATAAAGAACGGGAAAGTTGGGCAGAAACTTCAATAAATATAGCTAGGGATATTCACGAGATAAAAAAAGAGTATAAAATGGTTGTACATGGGGTAACAGAAATAACCGATGATAAGTTTAAAGATAAAGGAATGAGGTTTAAGGATATAATAAAGATTTTAGAAGATAGTATGAAAATACAGTTAAGTCATGAAAAATCAAATATTCAATTAAACTTTAATCTGGAAAAAGATTTTTATACAGATAAACATTATTGTTTAATGTCCATATTTAGAAATATTATTATGAATGGAATAGATGCAATAAAGGAGAAAAATAATAATGGCATTATAACATTTAATCATAACATTATAAAAGACAGACATGTGTTTAAGATAGCTGATAATGGATGTGGAATAGAGGAAAATAAAAGGGATCTTATATTTTCATCGGGATTTTCAACTAAAATAAATTATGATACAGGAGAAATAAATAGGGGATTAGGTTTAAGTTTAGTTAAAAACTTAGTGGATAACAAATTGAGAGGAACAATAAATTTAAAATCTAAAGTGGGAGCTGGAACTACTTTTATTATTTCAATTCCAAAAGAGTTTCTGGAGGGAAATTAAATGGATATTTTAATTGTTGAAGATGATATAAATATCATCATGATACTGGAAAAGATTGTTAAAGAAAGAAATTTAGGAAATGTGATAGATTATGTTCAAGATGGTAGTTTGGCTAAAGAAAGAATAAATACTTTAAATCCTAATGTAGTACTGGTAGATGTGTTAATGCCTGGTAAGGACGGAATAACTTTAGTAGAGGAAGTAAAAAAGGAAAACCCCGATATACAATTTATAATGATATCCCAAGTGACTTCTAAGGATATGATTGGAAAGGCTTATGAAAAAGGAGTGGAGTATTATGTAACCAAGCCGATAAATGCCGTTGAGATAGAATCGGTTATAAAAAAGGTCAAAGAGAAAATAAATATTAGCAGTACTTTAAATAAGATTCAAAACTTAATAGGTGATAATAGTAAAAAAGATACTGTTAATAAAGAAAATTATGAGGTGAAAATAAAAAGAATTATGCATAATATAGGCATAATGGGAGAAGCGGGTAGTAAAGATATAATAAATATAACCAAGTATCTATTGGAAACAGAAAAAAGTATTTCAAATATAACGATGAAAGAACTTTTAAAGAAGTTTTCTGATAATCCTAAGTCTATGGAACAAAGATTAAGAAGAGCAGCTAAAAATGGAATGACTAATATAGCTAATCTTGGAATAGAAGATTATATGAATGAATATTTTATAGAATATTCTAATGGTCTTTATAACTTTGAACAGGTAAAGGCAGAAATGGATTATATAAGGGATAAAAGTAGTAAAAAGGGAAAGGTGAATTTGAAAAAGTTTATAGATAGTATGGTTTTTTACTGTAAAAGATAAAAATTTAACAAAATAATTTAACATATTGAAGTTTAAAGAAGTTTTTTGTAACTCCTAGTTTAAAATTATAATAAATAAATTTAAACTAGGAGGTTTTAATTTATATGGCTAATGACCAGATTATAAAAATTATAGAGGCCATTAATGGAGTTTTATGGGGGCCAGTAATGCTTTTCCTACTTTTAGGAACAGGAATTATATTTACATTTAGACTTAAGTTTTTACAGGTTACAAAATTAAAAACTATATTTAAAGAAACTTTTAGTAAAGAGGAAAACGATTCCCAAGAAGATAATGATGAAGAAGGTTTATCTTCATTTCAATCCCTTGCAACAGCCATAGCAGGACAAGTTGGAACAGGAAATCTAGCAGGGGTTGCAACAGCCATAGCAGCCGGTGGACCTGGATCAATATTTTGGATGTGGATAAGTGGATTCTTCGGGATGGGAACAATATTTGCAGAGGCAGTATTAGCTCAGATTTTTAATAGGAAGAAGGATGGAGAATTAGTAGGAGGACCTGCTTACTATTTGAGAAATGGGTTAAAAAGTAAGTTTTTAGCAGGATTCTTTGCCATATCCATAGTTCTTGCCCTAGGAATCATGGGAAATATAGTTCAATCTAATTCTATAGCCCTTGCTGTTAATAATGCTTTTAATGTTCCTAAGATAGCCGTCGGAGTAGTAGTTGCTGCATTAGCGTCATTAATACTTGTAGGTGGAGTTAAACGTATAGGTAAATTTACAGAGAAAGTGGTGCCAATTATGGCAGCTTTATATATATTAGGTGGTATTACAATAGTTATAATAAACTTTGAGCACTTCTTACCTGCATTAAAGATGATAGTTTATGGGGCTTTTAATCCAAAGGCAGCAACTGGTGGATTTATTGGTGCAACTGTAAAGGAAACCTTTAGATATGGTATAGCTAGAGGATTATTCTCTAATGAGGCAGGTATGGGTTCTACACCCCATGCCCATGCAGTGGCTAAAGTAAAACATCCAGTAAAACAAGGTTTTGTTTCTATGTTAGGGGTTATAATAGATACTGGCATAGTTTGTACATTGACGGCCCTAGTTATTCTAACAACTGGAGCAATGGAAACCGGTTTAACAGGGGCAGAGTTAACCCAAGAAGGTTTTTATTTAGGATTTAGTAGCTTAGGTAATTTTGGAACATATTTTATTGCAATATGTTTATTCTTCTTTGCGTTCTCTACAATAATAGGATGGTATTTCTTCGGAGAGTTAAACATAAAGTTCCTATTTGGTAAAAAAGGTGTAAAAATTTATATGCCCATAGTACTTATAGGTATAGTGATAGGTACCATATTAGATGTGGAACTTGTATGGAGTTTAGCAGATACCTTTAATGGTCTTATGATAATACCTAACCTAATAGGACTGGTAGCATTAAGTGGAATGGTAATTAAAGCAGTAAATGACTATAAATCCAAATATGAAGATAATTGTGAAGAGGATGAATATGAAGAAAAAGTAAGTTAATTGTTTTGATTAAAGAATAAATAATAGAGAATAAAAAATAGATATGAAACTATGCACATATTGTTGTTGGGGGATTTGTAATCCCCCAACTTTTTTTTTATTTCTCTTTAACTATCTGATAAAATATAAACTGAGTCAAATAATATACTAAAAAGGTGATATCATGAGATGGAATGATAAAAGATACCATACATTAAACTACGAGCTAAGAAAGAAGTTCGGTTGTAAAGTTTTTAAATTATCATTAGATGGTGGATTTACCTGTCCAAACAGGGATGGTACCATTGGAAATAGAGGTTGTTTATTTTGTAGTGAAGAAGGTTCTGGAGAGTTTGCAGCCCCTAAAGAACTAGATATAAAAGAACAAATAAATGATCAAATAAAATTTTTAGCTCCAAAGTGGAAAACAGGAAGATATATAGCATATTTTCAGAACTTCACCAATACCTATGGGCCAATTGGAAAACTGCAAAGAATATATAATGAAGCTTTGGAGTGTGAAGGAATAGTAGGCATAGCCATAGCAACAAGGCCAGATTGTTTAACAGAAGAAGTATTGAACCTACTAGAGGAATTGAATAAAAAAACTTATCTTTGGATAGAACTTGGTCTTCAAACTATTCATGAAGATACAGCCAGATTAATAAGACGGGGATATGATATATATTGTTTTGAAAAAGCAGTAGAGAATTTAAGAAAAAGAGGTATAGATATAGTAACTCATCTGATAATAGGACTTCCAAATGAGAGTAAAGAAGAGATATTAAAATCAGTTAAATATATAGCAAATAAAGGTATACAAGGAGTTAAACTTCATCTTATGCATATACTAAAGGGGACTGACCTTTATAATTATTACAAAGTAAATCCCTTTCCCTTATTAGAAAAAGATGAATATATATCTATTATCGCAGATGCCTTAGAGTTACTACCACCGGAAATGGTTATTCATAGAGTAACCGGAGATGGAGCAAAGGATTTACTTGTGGGACCAAGATGGAGTCTTCATAAATTAGCAGTGATAAGTGGAATAGATAGGGAGCTTAAGGATAGAGATAGTTATCAAGGCAAAAATTATAATAAATAGTCGCCTAAGTAATAGAAAATATCCGGCAATCCCTTATTACAGTTGAGAATTGACAGTTGACAATGGAAAGTTAAGGTGCAAATCGGCTAAGGACGATTTGAATATAATATTTTACGAATGAAGTGAGTAAAATCACCTTTAACTGTCAATTCTCAATTGTCCACTGTCAATTATTTAATACTCTCTGCTCAGTCTAAAGTCATTTATAGTTGCTGGGAGCTTGGTAATCCCTGGGCTTATTTAACTTTCAAACTCCTAAGCCTGTTAATTGCCGATGCCAGTTCTTGTTTTCTAGGTAAGGCTAAGTTTCCTGGATGTTGTCCATAATAGGGTGATACCACATCTAAACCATTTTTATCTATCTCACTATAGAGTTTATCTATAAGTGCATTAATGGGAGTTCTTTCGTCATTTAGATTACTTGCAATATAATCTATCATATAGGCGATAGCATTTGTTTGACTACTATCTATAACTTGTTCCACAAAGGACAACTCTATTGAATCTCTACCATATATAATAGTATGGAGTCCCTTATTTGCAACCTTCTTTTTTCTACCTTTAAAGGGTTTAAAGCTATGTTTTGATAGTATACGGTTAGATAAATCACCGAAGCTTCCTCCACCTTCTTTTATTCTCTTATTATCTAACCTTTCAGATATGGATTTAGCTTTTTCAGTTACATCAATAGGTTTATACTCATCCATCATGATAATATTATCGGCCACATCAAAATAATCACCGGAACCACCTATAACCAATATAGTGGAAACCCCATAATCTTCATATAATTGTCTTACCTTATCAATAAAAGGTGTAATAGGCTCCTTATCCTTAGCAACCAGTTCTTGCATTCTTCCGTCCCTTATCATAAAGTTAGTTGCACTGGTGTCTTCGTCAATAAGTAATAATTTGCTTTGTACTTCCAAGGCCTCCATTATATTAGCTGCCTGGGAGGTACTACCACTGGCATCTTCAGAGGAAAATCTCTCAGTATCTTTACCAAAGGGTAGTTTTGAGATAAAAGGTGATATATTCACCTTTTCAACTCTTCTTCCATCTTCAGCTCTAATTTTAAAAGCACTAGATTCAGTTATAACATATTCTCTACCATCACCTAAAATGTGATTATATATTCCCCTTTCTATAGCTTTTAAAACTGTACTTTTACCATTATAGCCTCCACCTACTATAAGACTTACACCCTTAGGTATAGCCATGCCTTTAATAGGTTCACTATGGGGTATAGGAATCTCAATTTCTAAGGATTTTGGAGAAATAAAAGGTATAACATTATTCCCTTCTAAAGGTCTATTACTAATCCCACTTTTCCTAGGCAAAATAGAGTTGTTTGCTATAAATGATACATAATCATTTTCTTTTAAAAACTCTCTAATAGCATGCTGCTGGTCTATTAATTTAAGTTGCTTGATTAAATCATCTTTATTAAACTTTAGCACTCCACTTCTAACAATATTAGGTATATTGGTACAAAGCATTTTTATAGCTTCAGAAGATATTATTCTTCTTCCCTTAGCCGGTAAACCTAGGGATAATCTAATCTCTATTTTATTATCATCAACTTTAGCCGATGTCCTATTTAATATCTCTTGACCCGGGGAGTCTATTAAAATAAGTCCACTTTTTCCAGAACCCCGTCTACCTTTTTTTTCTTTTTTTATTTCCTTTGATATTTCCCTGGTAATGAAGTCCTCAAAGGCTATTTTTCTATGGGGTGAATCATACCATTCTTTATTATATTGTGCCACTTTTTTAGGAACTTCCACCCTAATTCTAGATGGATTTGCAAAGGGATCAGGCTGAACATAATCTATATGAAGGGTAAAATCCCTATCTTTATAAGTGCCTTGAATACTTTTATATGCCTTATATCCCCTTTTATCGATTTGTCTTAATCTTTCTTGTAAGTGTTTCAAAAAAATCCTCCTTTTAAATCTGTTGATATCATAGTTGCTGAGAAATTCCCAATCCCCCAGCTTATTAATATTATAACAAATAGACGGGGAATTATAAAAAATATATGGATATATATATACTTATAATTAAAAATTGTAACTGTTTTGTTACTATTTATATACAAATTAAATATATAATGGAGATATCCCGAGGGAAGATATATTAAAATTAATAAACTTTGTTACTTACTAAAAGAATTCTACTTTTAGAATTCCCTTAGTTTGATAAACCCCATTCGAAAACAAGGAAAACCAATTGGTTTCCCTTGTTTTTTTATTTTCTTTCTTCATATGTAACGGTAGCTGTATACATACTTCCATATTGTTGATAATCAATATCTATTACTTCTAATATCTCTTCTTCATGCTCTTCAATCCAGTTATTAATTAAATCATTTAAAGTATTCCCATCAGTATTATCCACTATGGTTACATGTTTCATAAGATACGCCCCTTTAATTTATTTATTAATATAAATATATGAATAATAGATGAAAAAAGTCATTATTTTTTATTATTGTTTAGAAAAGTTAAATTTTTTATAAAAATTTTGGTTGCTGGGGGATTCGTAATCCCCCAGCTTATTGAAGTCCTACATAAATTTATGGATTCACCAACTCACTGCATCTTCCATTCTCCAAAGAACAAAGAACGGGCAAAGGCTCCTTTGTTAAATATTTTAGAAAAATACCTCTTGACTTTTTAATATTACAGTTGTAATATTAAAACAAGATAAATATTACAACTGTAATACTAAAAAATATTAAGGGGGAAATTTGATGAAGATTAAACTTGGAATTTTATTTTTAGGAGTTTGTTTATTATGTTCATGTGGACAAAAGAACTTTATGGAGGAGTACTTTGATAAAAACGAGGTGGATGGAACAATAATTATATCTTCGTTAAAAACAGATAAAGAATATGTGTACAATTCTACAAGAAGTGAAAAGAAGTTTTTACCGGCTTCTACCTTTAAAATATTAAATACTTTAATAGCTTTAGAAGAGAATGTAGTTAAAGATGAATATGATATTATTAAATGGGATGGTAAAGATAAGGGATTAAAACAATGGAATAAAGATCAATGCATTTCTACGGCATTACCTGAAAGTTGTGTGTGGTTTTATCAAGAGATAGCTAAAGAAGTAGGGCTAGAAAAATATGGCGAATATTTGACAAAGTTACAATATGGCAATAGTAAAACTGGGGATAAAGTAGATACATTTTGGCTTGAGGGAGATATACGTATATCAGCAAGGGAACAAATAGATTTTTTAAAGAATATATATAATGAAAGCTATGAATTTGATAAAGAAAATTATAAAATATTAAAAAAGGCAATGATAGTGGAAGAAACACCGAAGTATGTTATAAGGGCAAAAACCGGTTGGGCTTTAAGGGTTAGTCCTCAAATAGGCTGGTATGTAGGATATGTGGAAACAGAGAATGATGTGTGGTTTTTTGCATGCAATATTGATATTGAAGATAAATCATATAGTAAATTTAGAAAAGAAATTGTTTATAATGGACTAAAGGAATTAAAAATAATAGAATGATATGGGAACACTTACTCCCTATTTATTATAAGTTGAGGAGGATGATAGGATGAAGAAGGGCACCCAGATATCTGATACAGAGTGGACTGTGATGAAAGTAATTTGGAAAGACTCACCTATAACTGCTAATGAAGTCATTGAAGGGTTAGAAGAGTCTACCGATTGGAGTGATAGGACTATTAGGACTCTATTAAATAGACTTGTGAAAAAGAAAGTAATATCCTACAAAAAAGATGGGCGAAGATATTTGTATTATCCTATTGTTACAGAAAATGAATGTATAAAAAAGGAAAACAAGTCTTTTTTAAATCGGGTTTATAGCGGAGCAGTAACTTTAATGTTTGCAAAGTTTTTAGAAGAGGAGTCCTTAAGTGACAAAGAGATTGAAGAACTTAAAGAAATTCTTGATAAGAAAAAAAAGAGATAAAGGGGTAGCTAAAAATGAAAGATGTCTCTATAGGGTTAATTTATTCTTCATTAATGGGAAGTGGGTTAGTAGTTTTTATTTTGCTAATTAGGAGAATATTTAAAGGTAAGTTTGGAGCAAGATGGAATTATTACATTTGGTTTTTGGTGTGCTTTAGACTTATAATCCCATATGCCCCCCAAACAAGCTTTAGTATATTTAATGTTTATAGGTACTTTAAAAACTTAATCACAATGAACAATCGTGGTGCTGGTATAAATAATGTTTTTAAAGGGAGTCAACAATCCAACATTAATACATATGTAGATAAATCTATGAATTTAGGACCTGACTATTCATTATCCATTGGCAACGAACAATCTATAGATTATTTGAAATTGTTTTTTATAATTTGGTTGTTGGGAACTATAACATATTCTATAGTTTTATTAGTACATAATATACGAATATATAAAGAGGTGGAGAGGGACAAGGGTAGTTTGGATAATAATATTATTAGAGTTGTTGAGAATTGTAAATCTAAAATGGGAATAGAAAAATACATAGAAGTAGCCTGTACTACCAAATTTAAAACACCTATAATATTTGGTGCTTTAAGTCCCATATTATTACTACCCAAGGATGCCATAAAGAAGTTGAATAGAGAAGAGTTAGAATATATAATATTTCATGAACTAGCCCACTATAAAAGAAAGGATGTATTAATTAATTGGATATCTATTATTATTCAAGTAATTCATTGGTTTAATCCAGTAATATGGTATACTTTTTATAAAATGCGACAGGATAGAGAAATAGCCTGTGATGCATATGTTCTTTGTTACTTAAAACCTAAAGAATACAAGAAATATGGTGAAACTATTATTACCATGTTGCAAAATATATCTTTTTCACCTTCTATACCCATGATAACGGGTTTTAGTAGTAATAAATATCATATCAAGCAAAGAATTAGTATGATTGCAAGTTTCGATAGAGAAATAAACAGAATAAGACCTGGTAAAATAATTGTTTTTATATTATTAGCATGTATTTTATTAACCAACGGCAAAGGCATGTCTGATGCAGCTATAGGAGAAGGTACATCAGAAAGTCCCATAAATGTTCAATATGAAGATTTAAGTAATTACTTTACAGGTTATGATGGAAGTTTTGTTATGTTAGATAAGAGAGAAAATAAATATAGAGTATATAATAAAATTAAAAGTGAAAAAAGGGTTTCTCCATGCTCTACCTTCAAAATAATAATATCACTAATTGGGTTAGAATATGATATTATAAACGACAAGGATAATAAACTAGAATGGAATGGTTATAAGTATCCCATTAAGCCTTGGAATCAAGATCATACTCTTTTAACTGCAATGAAATACTCTGTAAATTGGTATTTTGAAAGGGTAAGTGGAGATATAGGGAAAAAAATTATGAAGGATAATATTGATATTATGGGATATGGAAATAAAGATATTTCCGGTGGAATAAGGGAGTTTTGGGCACAGTCATCATTAAAAATATCTCCAATAGAACAGATAGATATACTTAAAAAGATATATAATTATAAAGTTCCTATTTCACCTGAAAACATTGATATAGTAAAAGAAACATTAAAAATTTCTGATGATGGAGAAACTATTCTATCAGGGAAAACAGGTTCAGGAACTATGAACAATAAAAATGTAAATGGATGGTTTATAGGTTATGTAGAAAAAAATAACAATGTATATTTCTTTGCTTTAAATATTGAAGGAAAGGATAGGGCTGATGGAGCTAGCGCTCGTAAAATAGCTTTAGATATTTTGAAAGATAAGGGATTATACTAGAATTACTAAAATTTTTTAGCCTCAACTTTGTAGTATGTTTATATATTATAGAGGAGAGGCTATGATACTTTTACTATCTATTATTTTTGACTTTGGGTATATTTGTAAATGTCTATTCATAGTATACAGTATATGTTGTCTGGTATTAAGAATATAAGTCTAACTAAACCTTGTACTTTGCATTGAACAAAGAAGGAAGAAAGTCGCCTTTGTTCTACTTGACATATGAACGAACGTTCACTATAATGGAATTATTATGAATTAATGAAATAAAATCCACTAGATTTGGAGTGAAAATAAGATGGAACAACTTAGTGACACTAAGCAAAGGATTTTAGATGTGTCCCTTAAATTATTTTCTCAAAATGGCTATAGTGCCACATCTGTTAGGGAGATAGCAAGAAATGTTGGTGTAAGAGAAAGTGCTATATACAATCATTTTAGAGGTAAGGACGATATAATAGAGACACTTTTTAATATTTATGGTTGGGGAAAGGCCCAAAGATATATAGATAAGTTAAAGGATGATAATAAACTTTTAGATGATCCTAAAAATTATTTTAAATCAATAATATTAGATGGAATTTTAGACATCGTATGCAATGAAGAAGGGAATAAATTCAAAAAAGTAGTTATGATGGAAATGTTCTGTACCGATACAGCAAGAAATATAGTAAATAAAGAACTATTTTCAAAAGCTAGAGAATACTTGTCAGAAATTTTTAATGAAATGATGTCGGCAGGGGTAATTAAAAGATGTAACCCATTTACATTATCAAATCAGTTTTTAGCACCACTTATGTTTATAAATTTAGAGTATTTACTTAATGAGAAAAAAGGAGTAAACTATTTTAAAAAGGAAATAGAAGCACATATTGATTTTTTCTGGCAAACTGTTAGTCTATAAATATAAAGTACGGAACTTTGTGGGGGTGCAAAATTAATGTATAATACATTAAAAGTTGGACTAGACGTTGGTTCAACAACTGTAAAGTTAGTAGTATTAAATCGAAATAATAATATAATTTTTAAAGAATATAAAAGACATTATTCAGATATTAAAAATGCTGTTATAAATATTTTTAAAAATGCAGAAAAAATTCTAAGAAATAGCAGTATTGATATAGTAATAACCGGTTCAGGAGGACTGGGTATATCGGAAAAATTAGGTGTAAATTTTGTTCAAGAGGTTATAGCATGTACCACTACTGTGGAAAATATTATTCCTGAAACCGACGTGGCTATAGAACTTGGTGGAGAGGATGCTAAAATAACATATTTTGGAGAGTCCATAGAACAAAGAATGAATGGAACCTGTGCAGGGGGGACTGGAGCCTTTATTGATCAAATGGCTGTATTACTTCAGACCGATGCAGAGGGGCTTAATAATCTGGCTAAGGAGTATAATACTATATATCCTGTGGCCTCAAGATGTGGAGTATTTGCTAAGACAGACATCCAACCATTATTAAACGAAGGGGCAAATAAAGAGGATATAGCTGTATCGGTTTTACAGGCTGTAGTAAATCAGACAATAAGTGGTCTTGCCCAAGGAAGACCCATAAGGGGAAATGTTGCTTTTTTAGGTGGTCCATTATATTTTATGTCAGAACTTAGAAAAAGGTTTATAGACACATTAAAATTGGAGGATCAAAATATAGTATTTCCAGAGAATTCACAGTTTTTTGTGGCATTAGGAGCTGCACTATCGGCAGATAAGGAAAATGCTATCAAGTTTAAAGATTTCTATAAGCGCATAGCAGATATAGATAAGGTAGAAAGTGATAATAAAACACTAGATCCCCTATTTAAAGATGAAGATGACTATAAAAGATTTAAGGAAAGACACAATAAGAATAAAGTAAAAAGAGTTGATCTATCAACTTATGAAGGAAATGCATTTTTGGGTATAGATGCGGGTTCAACGACTACTAAGGTTTCCCTTATAGATGAAAATGGAGGTTTATTATATTCATATTATGATAGTAATAAAGGTAGGCCTTTAAAATCTACAATTGAAGCTTTAAAGGAATTATATTCAAAACTTAATAATAAGACTAAAATAGTCAACTCTGCAGTAACCGGCTATGGAGAACATCTAATAAAATCAGCATTAAAGATAGACATAGGAGAAATAGAAACCGTTGCCCATTATAAGGGAGCAGACTTTTTCTTACCAGGGGTAGACTTTGTCCTTGACATAGGTGGACAAGATATGAAGAGTTTAAAAATAAATAATGGTGTGATAGATTCTATCATGTTAAATGAGGCTTGTTCATCAGGATGTGGTTCTTTTATTGAAACCTTTGCAAAATCTTTAAATATGGATGTGAAGGAATTTGCAAAGACTGGGATAAAATCTAAAAATCCTGTTGATTTAGGAACTAGGTGTACCGTTTTTATGAATTCCAAGGTAAAGCAGGCACAGAAAGAAGGCGCAACCGTTGCAGATATATCTGCTGGAATTTCAACTTCAGTTATAAAAAATGCACTATATAAAGTAATAAAGCTGAGAAGTCCAGAACAATTAGGAGAAAAATTAGTAGTACAGGGTGGAACTTTTTATAATGAAGCGGTGTTAAGGTCATTAGAAAAGATATCCGGTAGAGAGGTTGTACGTCCAGATATAGCAGGTATTATGGGAGCCTTTGGAGCAGCCCTTATTGCCAGGGAAAGATATAGAGAAGGATATGAAACTACATTGCTTAATAAAGACGAGTTAAAAGAATTTAAAACAGAAACGGATATGGAGCGTTGTGGATTGTGCGGCAATAATTGCCTTTTAACTATAAATAAATTTTCCGATGGACGTAGATTTATATCGGGGAATAGATGTGAAAGGGGAACGGGAGTAGAAAAGAAAAATAATGATGCTCCAAATATATTTGAATATAAATATAAAAGGCTATTTTCCTATAAGTCTTTATCAGAAAGTGAAGCTAAAAGGGGAACTATAGGGATACCTAGGGTATTAAACATGTATGAAGACTATCCATTTTGGCACAAACTATTTACAGAACTTGGATACAGGGTGGTTATCTCTAGGCGTTCTTCCAAAGGGGTTTATGAACTTGGAATGGAAACTATACCATCGGAATCGGTTTGTTATCCTGCGAAAATATCCCATGGGCATATACAGGATTTAATAAATAGGGGAGTAACAAAGATATTTTATCCTTCAATACCATATAACAGTAAAGAGGACAAAGAAGCTAATAATAACTATAATTGTCCCATTGTAATATCCTACCCAGAGACTATAAATGCGAATATGGACGTTTTGAAAGAAGATAATATAACCTTCTATCATCCATTTTTACCAATTGATGATGAAAAAAGGATGACAAAACGGCTTATAGAAGAGTTAAGTGTTGAAGGAATTTCTAAATCTGAAATAGTAGAAGCAACTAAAAAGGCTTATGGGGAACGAAATAGATATAAAGAAGATATAAGAAATAAAGGTGAAGAAATATTAAAATATATAAATGACAATAATATTAAAGGGATTGTACTTACAGGGAGGCCCTATCATCTTGATCCAGAAATAAACCATGGAATACCTGAGATGATCAATTCCTTTGGTTTTGCCATATTAACAGAAGATGCCATAAGTCATCTAGCAAAACCAGAAAGACCCCTTAGAGTTGTTGACCAATGGGTATATCATTCTAGGATGTATTCGGCGGCCACCTATGTGGCTAAAAGTAAAAACCTGGAGTTAGTTCAGCTAAACTCCTTTGGCTGTGGACTAGATGCTGTAACAACTGATCAAGTTGAAGAGATTTTAGAGGGATATGGAAAAATATATACATTACTTAAAATAGATGAAATTAATAATTTAGGGGCTGCAAGAATTCGTATCCGTTCCTTAATGGCTGCAATAAAAGAACGGGATAAGAAAGCTTTTGAACCTAAGAAACTATACAATCTACCGGAAAAAGTGAAGTTTACAAAGGAAATGAAGGAGAAACATACCATATTGGCACCCCAGATGTCACCGATTCATTTCCAATTTTTAAGAACTGCTGTGAAAAAGGCTGGATATAATATGGAGATACTACCTTCAGTTGATAAGAAAGCTATAGATGAAGGTCTTAAATATGTTAATAATGATGCTTGTTATCCTTCCATTATAGTTACCGGTCAACTTATGGAGGCATTAAAGTCGGGGAAATATGATCTAGACAATACCTCAGTTATAATAAGTCAAACTGGAGGGGGATGTAGGGCTACTAACTATATAGCATTTATAAGAAAAGCCCTTAAAGATTCAGGAATGGAACATATACCTGTAATATCATTAAATGCATCGGGACTTGAAAAGAATCCAGGTTTTAAAATATCACCGTCCATGGGAAGGGATATGCTTATAGCATTATTATATGGAGATATATTAATGAGGGTGCTATACAAGGTAAGACCCTATGAAAAGATACCCGGGTCTGCCAATAAGCTTTATGAACAGTGGGTTAAAAAATGCAAAAAATCTATGGAAAAATGGAGCATGAAAAGGTTTAAAGAAAATCTCTATGGTATAGTTAATGATTTTGATAACCTAGAGTTAGATAATAATATAGTGAAGCCTAAAGTGGGGGTAGTTGGAGAAATACTTGTAAAGTTTCATCCTACTGCTAATAATGATATTGTGGGAATTTTGGAAGAAGAAGGGGCAGAGGCTGTTGTTCCTGATTTAACTGATTTCTTCTTATATGGAGCATATAGTAAAGATTTCAATCATAAAAAGTTATCTGGGAGTTTTAAACAAAAAGTATCCGGTAGCCTTTCTATTAAGGCTATAGAATATTTTAGAAAGCCCATGAGAAAAGCTTTAGAGAAAAGTAAAAGATTTGAGGCACCAAAACCAATAGAGGAATTGGCAGAAGGTGCTAAAAGACACCTATCTATTGGAAATCAAACTGGGGAAGGTTGGTTTTTAACAGCAGAGATGGTGGAACTTATAGAAAGTGGAGTTAATAATATAGCATGCTTACAACCCTTTGCTTGTTTACCAAATCATATAACAGGCAAGGGTATGATTAAGGAGTTAAGAAGGGCTTATCCAAAGTCCAATATAGCTGCCATAGATTATGATCCTGGAGCCAGTGAAGTGAACCAGATTAATCGTATAAAATTAATGCTTTCCGTTGCATTTAAAAGCTTAGAGGAAGAGGAAAAGGATAGAAAGGAAATACAGGAAGCAGAAGAGAGTATAGCAGCGACTAGATAAAGAAGAAAGTAGAAAGAAGAAATTTAAAGGCAAAGAATAAAGAATAGAGAGTAAAGAATAGATAAGGTAACCTTCGACTGAAGTCGAAGGTCTCTATATTAAAGAAGATAGGGACTGGGCATGGCTAGTTTAAATTTTTAAAAGGACTGTAGATAGTTGAGTGTAAATCACTAACTTTCTAAGGTCCTTTATTTTACATATTTATTGGCGAAGAGGAATATAATAGAAATAAAAAATTGACTCTAGTCAGTTTTTATGATATTCTATAAATAACTAAACTGACTAGAGTCAAAATAGGAGGTGATATGATGGGTAAAAGTGATAGGACTAAGGAAGGGATAGTTCAGAGTGCCATTGAGCTTTTTAGAGACAAAGGATATTATAACACAAGTATAGATGAGATTGTTAATAGGGCTGGAATTGCAAAAGGGACATATTATTACTATTTTAAACAAAAAGATGATGTTTTACTAAAGATAATAAACAATGACTTTAATAAATATTTTGAGTCCCCAGAACAAATAGCTTTTTCAGATAAATATAATGCTGTAGAGAAATTAGAAAAGGTATTAAATAGTTTATTTAGTGCACCAAATAGTCCTTCAGGAATAGAGCACTATTTTTCCAAAGGGATACCAAGGCAATTCAAAGCTGCAATAGATGAAATAAGAGTGAATAAATTACTACCATTGGTAAATAAGATTATAAAACAAGGGAATTTTGAAAAAAAATTTGATGTTGTAAATGTTGAAATAGTAGCATCGATAATGACTAGGGGTATAACAGGTCATGTGGATAGTGTTTTTTCAGATTTTAATGAAATATGCTATTTAAAAAAAACAATAGAGGGAATAGAAGAGTTTATAAATAATACACTTAAGACTAAAGAACGGCTAAGAATTAAATTATAGGGGGTTAAAACATGAAGCACATTTTGAATAATTGTTTTTTATTATTAATTCCAATACTTATTTGGAATTTAATTTTTACACCAAAACTGACTGGAGTCGGTTATATGGTAGGGGCAAAAGATATAAAAAGTTTAAAGGTGTTTGAAGAGATTTTAAGAATGGCTATTTTTATAATTCCTCTATTTATGAGATTTGATACCTTTGATAAGTATTTTAAAAATCATATTTACTTATTTTTTATTGGAGTTGTAATTTATTTTGGCTCATGGTTAATGATCATATATTTTCCAAATAGCTGTTGGAGTACCAGCATGATAGGTTTGTTGGCACCAGGATACACACCTCTTATTTGGCTAATCGGAATTGGATTACTAGGAAATTTTAAAGCTTATAATTATTTGGCTGTATTATTTATTGCTATACATGTTCTGAGTTCGTATTTTAAATTGAAAGGGGTGTAGAAAAAATGAAAGTTAAGATATATTATTTTTCAGGGACAGGAAATACAAAAAAAATTTTAGAAAAAGTTCGAAAGGTGTTTGAAAACCAAGATGTTGATACTAAATTAACCCTAATTACCGATAAGACAAAAGTTGATATAGAAGAGGATAGTATTATGGGATTAATGTTTCCAGTCAATGCTAATGCAACTTCTCCCTTTATATGGAGGTTTATAAAAGGTCTTCCTAAAACAAAAGGTCAGCCTATATTTGTAATTTATACATTTAATGATTCAGCGGCAATTGGAAATCCGGTTATAAATAGCTTAAAAAAGAAGGGATATAGGGTAATCGGGATAAAAGGAATACAAATGCCTAATCATTTAGTTTCAGATATACAACAAGTAAAGGATAATGAGAAAAGATTTTATAAGGGTATGCTGGAAGCAGAAAACTTCGCCAATGATCTTGTAAAGGGGAAGGAAATAATTGATTATCAAAATAGTGGGTCAACATTATTATCATTTTTAACTCGGAACACAGGGATACCATGGTTTTTAATGAGGTTAGGGTTTAAGGTAATAACTGATCATAGTAGATGTGAAGGATGCAAAATGTGTATTAAAGATTGTCCAGTACAAAATATCGAGATGAAAAACAATAGGGTTACCCATAAGTTTAAGTGTGATTTTTGTATGAAATGTATGGCCAATTGCCCCAATAAAGCAAAGTTAATTAAAGGAAACAAAAAAATTAAAATAGTATAGTACATGTAAAACCCCTTTATCAATAACCGATAATATACATTAATTATATTAATTAAAGAAGGAATTATAACTAAAATATAGAACATAATAGAGTGGAGAGGGGGTTGTTCATAATTTGTTCATAATTTCGTAACAGTATTGTTATATACTGAGAAAGAGATATTATAAAATGGATATAATAAAATTTGTAAGTATGGAGGGGAAAGTATTTATGATTGAAATAAAGGGACTTACTAAACAGTACGGTAAAGTAAGGGGAGTAGAAGATATAAATTTTACTATAAACAAAGGAGAAGTTTTAGGTCTTTTAGGTCCCAATGGTGCCGGTAAATCCACAACTATGAAGATGATAACAGGATTTATGCCTTCCACGGAGGGTACTGTAATAATAGATAATCTAGACATTATAGATAATGATAAAGAGGCGAAAAAGAAAATAGGATATGTTCCTGAACATCCACCGTTATATCAAGATATGACGGTAACTGAATATTTATATTTTGTAAGTGAATTAAAGGGAGTTACTAAGAAAGAAAGAAAAGAAAATGTTGATTATGCAATTGAAAGATTACAACTCCATGAAATGAAGGATAGACTTATTAGAAACCTTTCAAAGGGATATAGACAGAGGGTTGGTTTAGCCCAGTCAATTATTGGAGAATCTCAACTATTGGTTTTAGATGAGCCTACAGTTGGTCTAGACCCAAGACAGGTGATAGAAATAAGGGAATTTATTAAAGAACTTGCTAAAGATCACACTATAATAATAAGTTCCCACGTATTATCTGAAATAAGAGCGGTATGTAATAGGGTGGTAATTATGAATAAGGGAAAAATAGTTGCCATAGATACTCCAGATAATTTATCTAAGACATTATCTAAATCATCAAGATTACATGTTAGAATTGCAGGTGAAGAAGATAAAGTGGTTAGTACTATAAAAGAGATACCAGGGATTCAAAGTGTTATAGTAGAAGGGGAAATTGAAGAGGGAACTGTTGATTATGATATATTAACAGATACAGATTATGATGTTAGAAAAAGGCTATTTTTTGATATGTCAAAGGCAGGTTTCCCTATATTAGAAATGAGAACTATAGAGTTAAGTCTAGAGGAGATATTTATTGAACTTACTGATGAAGATAAAGAAATAAAATTAAATAAAGAAGATGTTAAGGAGGGGCATAAAGATGAATAAAACCGCTACCATATTAAAAAGGGAAATTAAATCATATTTTGTATCTCCCCTTGCATATGTTATTATTTCTGCCTATTTAGTAATATGTGGATACTTTTTCACAACATCTATTCTTTTATCCAAGTTATCCACTATGCAGGAAGTTTTTACAAATATGATTAATGTAATGATATTTTTAACACCACTTTTAACAATGGGACTTTTAACAGAAGAAAGAAAACAGGGAATAGATCAGTTGCTGTTTACTACACCGTTGGGAGTTACAGAGTTTGTTATAGGGAAATATTTGTCAGCAATCATTGTATATATTACGATGCTAGTAATAACATTTTCTTATCCATTAACACTACAAATATTAGGGGATCCTGATATGGGGTTAATAATTAGTTCTTATATAGGAGTATTATTAGTTGGGGGAGTTTTCATATCAATAGGATTATTTGCATCCTCTCTAACTGAAAGTCAAATTATAGCTGGAATAATATCCTTTGGAATATTACTATTTTTATGGATTTTAACTTTAATAAAGAGTACTTTTACAGGAGCAATAGCTCAGTTTATATATAATATTGATTTATTTGTATATTTTACCGATTTCCAAAAAGGAATAATTGATACAAGGGCTATAATGATATGTTTAAGTTTTATTTTTATATTCCTGTTCTTAACAACTAGAGTAATAGATAGAAGACGTTGGAGTTAAGGGGGCGATAATTGTGAAAAAGCGAAGGTTAAAATATGGTAGTAATTCTATTGTTCTAACTATATCAATAATTGGAATAGTTATTATATTGAATGTATTGTTATTTAATAATAATGCCAGACTGGATATGACAAAAAATAAACTAAATTCATTATCGGATCAGACGGAAAAGGTACTTTCCGATTTAGATAAGGAAGTAAAGATAATAGGATTTTTTAAAGAGGATTCGAACTTACTTCCAGATATAGCTTCACTATTAAAGGAGTATAAACATGAAACCGGGAAAATAACATATTCTTTAATAGACTTAGATGCAAATCCCATTGAAGCTAGACAATATGGAGTTACAGAGTATGATACAGTTGTTGTAGAGAGTGGAGATAACACTATAGAAATCCCAGCAAATAACTTTTATCAAGTAGACTTTAGATCTGCTCAAAAAGTATTTTCAGGTGAAAAGATATTAACCCAAGGGATTATAGATGCAACAAGTGAGACACAAAATAAAGTGTATATGATTGGTGGCCATGGAGAACTATCAAATGATAAGACCCACTGGTTTAGAAAGTCTATAAAGGGAGAAGGCTATAAGTTGGAAGATCTAAATATAGCTGAAGCAAATGGAATCCCCGAGGATACTGATCTTTTAGTTATACCAGGACCTACTAAGGACTATACACCAGATGAAATTTATCATTTGATTCAGTATGCAGAAAAGGGTGGTAGAATATTATTATTAATGCAACCCTTTGAGGAAAAGGAAAAGATATCTAATCTAGCGATGTTTGTTAGTACATTAGGTGTTGACTTAAATAGTAATATTGCCATAGATGCACAAAGAAATGCATTTCAAGATCCCTTTAGTATAATACCAGAATATAAGATTCATCCAATTACCAATGAACTAAAAGAAGCTGGTCTTGCAGTTATAATGCCCTTTTCTCTAGGACTTGAACAAAGTGATAATATAAAGAAAGGCTTTGTACCAATGTTGTCAACAAGTTCAAACTCATGGGGAGAGACTAACTTTAAAACAAAGGAACCAAAATTTGATGAAAATGATGATAAGGGCCCATTAACAGTTGCAGCTTATGTGGAAAAATCAGGGAAAGAAAAGCCCATGAAGGCCATTGTTATAGGAAATGCCTTTATAGCTACAAACGAAATAATAAACTTAAATGGTAATGAAGATTTACTAATGAACTCTATAAATTACTTGCAAGATAAGGAAGATAAATTATCAATAAGACCTAAAACGAGACAAAGTGAACCCCTAACTTTAAAGGGCAATGAAGGTAATTATTTATTCGGTATCCTTGTAATAGGTATTCCTGCTATAATACTTATAATAGGAATGGTTATATTCATAAGGAGGAAGAATAAATGATGAAGAAGTTTAAGGGCACAATTATTATAGCAGTTATATTTGTATTATTTTTAGGTGGATACCTTTTATTAGGGAAAGATGAAAATGTGGAAGATGATGTCCTTGATGAAATGATTAGTGATATATCTAAAGAAGAGATTAAGACAGTAGATATTAGATTAGAGGATGAAGAATTTGATATAGTAAAGGAAAATAACAAATGGTATATAAAGCAGGAAAATAAAAAATATATTGGCTATCAGAAAAAGGTTGATGAGGTTATAAGAAAACTTGCAGAATTATGGTCAATAACAACAATAGACAGGAAAGAGAAAAGTTTAGAGGATTTTGGTTTAAACAAACCTAAATATAAAATTACCATTAAGACCGATAATAAATCAAAAGAAATAAACATAGGTAACGAAACACCTGCTAAGGATTCCTATTTTGTTGTTATGGATGATAAGGATTTAATATACAAAGTAGGTAAAGGGAGATTTAGTGAGTTAATAAATGGAGTAGATGGATTAAGACAACCTCAGATATTCACAGGAAATATTGAAGACATTAATAAGATAGAACTAATAAAACAGGGAAAAAAGGTAATCTCACTGACTCAAGATGAAAAGTGGAAATCAGAAGATAATTTAGTTATTGATGAGGAAAAAGTAAAGGAATTTGTAGATAACATAAGGGAAATAAAGGTTGCAGATGTATTTCCTAAAAATGAAGACTTAGAACTTGACTTTTATGGCTTAGATAAACCTTCAATAGTTTTAACAGTAACATATGATGATAAAGAAGAGAAACTTATACTAGGTCAGTCAGCAGGAGCTGGTCAAGTATACGGTATAAGAGATGAGTCGGAATGGGTAATAGCAGTATTACATGAAAAAGTTAATTTCTTTAATGGATTTACAAAGGATTTCTTTGTGAAAGAATAAGTTGAAGTTTGAGTCTGAGTTTAAGTAAAAGAATTTTGCCAAAAGGCAAAATTCTTTTTTTGGTGTGTAGAGAAAAAATATATTTATCTCTACAATCTCTGTACCCTGAACAGAACAAAGAAGGGGCTTTAGCCGCCTTTGTTCTTTCTAAAGTGCAATAAATAATGCTATTAATATTACTATAACTGCTATTACGATATATAGTATCCTTTTACGTATGAAGAATATCTTTGACATACTTATCACTCCTTAGTCCTATTGCCAGTAGAAAGAATAGTATTTCATATTATAATCTATTTAAAAAAAACTATATATATGCTAATATTTTAAATTTGATTACAATCAATTTATTATTTGACTCCAATCATAGTGATAAAGAAAATAAAGTCATATAATTAAATTAACAAAACACAAAAGGGAGGAAATAATAATGATAAAGAGAAAAGAAATAGCAGAAAAATCATATTGGATAGGAAAAGTAGATGATAGAAAGGTTCCATTTCATAGGTTAACATTAGAAAAGGGAACAACTTACAATTCATATTTGCTAGATACGGAAGAGCCTACTATTATTGATACAGTGGATATATTATACGGAAGAGAATATGTGGAGAATTTACAAGAACACACCGATTTAAACAGTATAAAATATATTGTAATAAATCATGTTGAGCCAGACCACGCAGGGGCATTACCAGCTTTAATAAATAAAACAAAAAATGCCACTATAGTAACTACAGAAAAGGGAAAAGAGTTATTAAAGGATATGTTTAGGTTAAAGGATAAAAAGTACTTGGTGGTTAGGGATGGAGATAAATTAGATATTGGAGGAAAAATATTACATTTTTATGAAACACCATATTTACACACAGAAGAAACAATGATTACCTATTGTGAAGAAGACAAGATACTTTATCCATGTGATATATTTAGTACCCATATAGCAAATGAAGAGTTATTTAACGACCTAGCTACCAATGATATCACAGAGGATTTTAAGGTATACTATAAGCTTATAATGCATCCCCATAGACCATATGTAAGGGATATGTTAAAGAAACTTAAAAATCTAGATATAGATATGATAGCACCATCCCATGGATATATATTAAGAAATAATCCCGAAAAATATATTAAACTATATGATGAAATGAGTGATGTAGGAAATATAAACAAGAATGGATTAATATTATTTACATCCATGACGGGAAATACTGCTAAAATAGCACAAAATATATCAAAGGGACTTGAAAACTTAAACATAAATACAGATATTATAAATGCTAAAAATACAGATATGGAAGTAATAAAAGAGAAGGCAGAAAAAGCAGATGTCATTTTTATAGGAACATCAACAAGATATGCAGATATGATTGGTAATATTGAATATATATTAAATGAATTAATAAAGTTAGACTTATCAGATAAATTTGGTGTGGCATTTGGTTCCTATGGATGGAGTGGTGAAGGTGTTGAGATTATCAATGATTATATTAGAAAAAGTAATATGACCCTTTTAGATAAATCATATTTAATAAAAACAACTGGAGTAGATGATGTAGACCTACCACTAAGGGTTAAATTTACACCTAATGAAGATAGTAAGGCTATTTGTGTAAAAGTAGGTAAAACAGTGGGAGAGGTATTATTAAGTAACTAGATATTATAAAAAAATACTGATAAAAAGAAAACCATGCCAATAGGTTATTGGGGGATTCGTAATCCCCCAATTTATTAATCTCTGCTCTCTGTACTTTGCCCTTTGTACAGAACAAAGAAGAGCTAAGGGCACTCTTGTTTTAATTATTTTTTCGCCAGCTCCATAACCTTTTCCATTTTTGACATAATATGATCATATCCCCCCTTACTATGGGGTATGAGACAATCACTACAGTCTTTAATTCCATTTTTATATTTAAAATTTCCACCGCAATCTTCTTTTAATGTATATAAAGGACAATAACAAAATAGGCAATTAAAATTATCGGGAGTTTTAATATCATGACATGGGAAAAATTCACACTTTTTATGTTGGTTAAATTTATAATTTTCAGTCATACTTTCATCTCCTTAAAGATTATTTCTATTTAGATAAATACTTCTCTATTTATTATATATTAAATAGAAATAATATCCAATATATATAATGGAATTGTATATGATACAATAGATGTAGATATTAGTTATTTACATGGTAGACATAATTATAATATAATTATATAAAATGGGATAGGAGTGATATTTAATGACTATAAAGATAATTACCGATAGTGCATCTGACTTGCCACAGGATATAATAAAGGAATATGATATAGATGTAATGCCATTATTAGTTTATTTAAATGAAGAAGAATATCTAGATGGAGACACTTTAAAGTCAAAAGAATTGTTTGATGGTATGAGGGATGGAAATGTATATAAAACAGCCCAAATATCTCCTGCAGTTTTTAAGGAGAAGTTTACAGATATTGCTAAGAAAAATCAAAGTTGCATATATATTGCCTTTTCATCAGGACTATCAGGTACATACCAAACTGGGGAATTAATGAAAAATGAAGTATTAAAGGAACATCCCAATCTGGATTTAGATATAATAGATACTAAATGTGCATCTACAGGTTTTGGGTTAGTTGTACATAAAGCTGGGAAAATGGCTAAAGAAGGTGCATCAAAAAAAGATATTATTAACACAGTTAAATTCTACTCTGAACATATGGAACATATATTTACAGTGGATGATTTGGAGTATCTAAGAAGAGGGGGCAGAGTAAGCCGAGCTGCAGCATTTATGGGGGGATTATTAAATATTAAACCGGTATTAGATGTAGAAGATGGTAAACTTATACCGATAGAAAAAGTAAGGGGTCGTAAAAAGGTTCTAAAAAGAATGATCGAAATCATGGAAGAGAGGGGCACTGATCTAAAAAATCAATTGATAGGAATAAGCCATGGTGATGATTTAAAGGGAGCAACTAAATTAAAGGAAATGATGGAGGAAAGGTTTGGATGTGACAAATTTTTAATTAATACAATAGGATGTGCAGTTGGAGCCCATTCAGGTCCTGGAACTCTAGCTATATATTTCTTAAACGAAAAAAGGTAGTGTGTCTATAGACACACTACCTTTTTTATGCTCTGCACCTTGCTCTTTGAACCTTGCACTCTGCACAGAACAAAAGAGCGACAAAGTCGCCTTTGTTCTTATAGCATGTGGACGATAATATTAGTATTTCCAAATAAATAATATTTAAAATAATATTATAAAGTTTTAAAGGTTTATATTATGAAGTATTGGTTATACTCATTAGAAGGATGTATCATATAGCGTTTTAAAGGTGGACGGTTCTAATGTTTAAAAAGATAAATAATTTAATAAAATATCTAAAAACTGAAAGGACGAGATCAAGAAAAGACAAAATAAATAATTCTAACTATAATAAAGAAATAATACCTAAAAAATTAGAGGTTTTAAATGGAGAACTAAAGGTATTATTTGAAGATAGTAATGACTTTGTATTAAGAAATATAACTTTAGGTAATGACCATGGGATAAAAATAGCAATATCCTATATTGATGGGTTAGTTGATAAGCAAATAATAAATGATAATATTCTGAGACCTTTAATGATTGAATCAAAGAACACAAGTTCCAAGAACAATATAGATAAAACTTTTTTAATGGGAATACTTGAATACAATATCATAACATCATCGGAAATAAAAAAAACATCAAACTTTAAAGAAACTATAGAAGCTACTTTATCAGGAGATACTATTATATATATAGATGGGTCAAGTCAAGCCTTCATGGTGTCCACAAAGGGGTGGAAGGCTAGGAGTATAACTGAACCAAAGACAGAATCAGTAATAAGGGGACCAAGGGAAGGCTTCGTTGAAACATTAAGAACAAATACATCTATGTTAAGGAGAAAAATTAGAAATCCAAAGTTAAAGTTTGAAAATGTAGAGTTAGGAGTAAGAACTAACACTGAAGTATGTATATGTTATATTAAGGGAATTGCAGACGAAGATGTTATTAAAACTGTAAAAAGAAGATTAAGTTATATTGATACTGATGCAATATTAGAATCGGGATATATAGAGCAATTTATAGAAGATGCCCCATTATCGATTTTCCCTACTATCGGTAGTAGTGAAAAGCCCGATAAAGTCGCAAGTAAGCTTTTAGAGGGAAGGATAGCTATATTATGTGATGGTACTCCATTCGTATTAACTGTACCATATTTATTTATAGAAAGTATTCAAACAAGTGAAGATTATTATAATAGAACTATATTTGGATCTGTTAGTAGATTTTTAAGATTTATAGCACTCCTTATAACCACGTTGTTACCAGCAATATATGTTGCTTTAATCTCATTTCATACCAATGTGATACCAGTAAAACTTTTATTATCTGTGGCGGAATCTAGAGAAGGAATACCATTTTCCCCATTATTAGAAGCCCTATTTATGTTGATAGTCTTTGAATTATTAAGGGAAGCTGGATTGAGGATGCCAAGACCTATTGGCCAGGCTGTAAGTATAGTCGGAGCTTTAGTATTAGGTGATGCAGCAGTTAAGGCTGGATTAGTAAGTAATATAATGATAATTATAGTAGCATTAACGGGCATTTGTAGCTTTATAGTTCCTGCAATATCAAATTCAGTATTCACTATAAGAATCTTAATACTAATAGGTGCTAATATTTTAGGGTTTTTAGGAATGCTTCTTGTTTTATTATTTCTATTACTTCATATGTGTTCATTAAGATCCTTTGGAGTGCCTTATATGGCTCCGTTTGCCCCTTTTACCAGCAATGATTTAAAAGATACACTGATACGTTTACCTCTATGGTTAATGCTAAAAAGACCAAGGGCATTAACATGGAAAAACTCAGATAAATATAGAATGGAGAAAAAAACTGTAAAGAAAGAGGATTAACAATGATAAAGTTTAGAAAAATAATATTTTTAATAATTATAAACTTGATGTCAATGTTTATATTGGCAGGGTGTTGGGACAATGTGGACTTAACGAAACAAGCTTTTGTTGTAGGGGTAGGGTTAGATAAAACTAAAGAAGGGAAGTTAGAACTAACTTTACAAATAGTTAAACCAAGTACAGTAGCATCAAAGGAAGGACCGAGTACAGGGGATAAACCTGTGTGGGTATATTCTACAGAGGGGCATACTATTTTTGAAGCAGTAAGAAAACAATTAGAAACAATTAACAGAAAGCCCTTTTATAGTCATGCTCAGATAATAGTAATAGGAGAATCCTTAGCTAAGGATGGGATACAAGAGTCCATAGATTTTTTTGAAAGAGATGTAGAGCCAAGGTTAACATCTAGTGTACTAGTGGCTAAGGGAACTACAGCTAAAGAAATTTTAAAAGCTAAAAGTGGTCTTGAAGACATTCCAGCTATGCATTTTAAGGAGATATTACAAAATGAAAAAAATAATTTAAATATATTAAATATAAAACTAATTGATATTTTAGAAGATTTAAGCTACCCTGCTGCAAATCCTGTGATTGCTTCAATTGATATTGTTAAAAGAAATAAAGTTTTAAGTATTAAAGATACGGCAGTTAAGGGGTGCGGAGTTTTTAAAAGGGATAAACTGGTTGGTTGGCTGGATACCGAAGGAACTAAGGGAATGAAATATATAAAAAACAAATCTAAAGATGGAATAATAAATGTAGAAAATCCTCTTAATAATAAATTAAAAGTTGCAATAGAACAGTTAGATTCAGAAACTGAAATAGATGTTAATATTGATAATGAAGGTTTGAAGTTTACAATTGGTGTGGAAGGTAAAGGTAATATAGGGGGACAACAGGGAACAGAAGATTTAACATCATCAAAACAATTAAAGTCTTTAGAAGAAGAGGTTCAAAATAAAATAAAAAGCCAAATAGAGCATGTCGTTAATGAAGCACAGAAAAATTTCAAAAGTGATATTTTAGGGCTTGGTTTAAAGGTTAGTAAAAAATATCCTTATTATTGGGATGAGTTAAAAAAAGATTGGAGCAAGGCATTTGGTAAAGCAGATATAAAGGTGGATGTAAAGTTTAATATTGTTAGAACCGGTTTAATTAGTCACCCAACAGATATTAAATAAAGGGGAAATCATATGATAATTGGCTTAATAGTATTGTTTATAATAGCTATAATTATAGGCTTACCCTATATATTAAAAACCAATAAACCCAAAAGAACAGCAATAGTATATTCATGTCTTATTGTTATAGGGTTTGTAATGAGTCTACTACAAATAATAGATAAAATGCCCCCTAGTCCCGTCATTCTTATTGAAAAAATAGTAAAAGGTGTATTTTATTGAGGTGATAATATGTTAAAAAAGGAAAAAATATCTAGCACCCAATTATTTATATTAGTGACAGGATATTTATTTGGAGATGCAATTATAATAAGTCCTGGCTCGGGAGCAAGGCAAGATGCCTGGTTGGCTTTTTTATTTGGATGGATAGGGGGATATATTTTAATAGGAATGTATGTATATATAGCAAAGTTAAATCCATCTAAAACGTTAATTGAAATATCGATAGATATATTTGGCCAAATTATAGGTAGGATAATAGCTATTATGTATATATGGTATTTTTTGCATTTATCAGCTTTGACATTTAGAAGTTTTGGAGAATATATGGTGGTTGTGAATTATGTTAATACACCTAGGATTTTTATTGGTATAGCTTTTGCGGTCGTAATTGCTATTGGATTAAAATATGGGATTGAAGTTATAGCTAGGACCATTACTATAATGTCTTTAATAGTTCCATTTACAATAACTCTAATGACAGTAATGTCAATTAAACATGTAGACTTTAGTAATTTATTACCATCTTTAAAAAACGGGGTTAAGCCTATAATCAAATCAGGCTTTGGTGTTATGACATTTCCCTTTGGGGAAACTATAGTTTTTCTTATGGTTTTCCCAAATTTAACAGAAAAAAAGTTATTTAAAACCTCTTTTAAAGCTGTTACTATTGCAGGAATAGCTTTTATTCTTATAATAATAAGAAATATAGTGGTTTTGGGGCCAAATATTTTAGAGAGATCTTACTTTTCTTCCCATGTAATTTCAACTATTATAGAAGGTACAATAATAGACCCCTTTATATCAGTTAGTTTAATAATCCTTGGAGGGATTGAGTTATTTATACTTATATATGCTACTTTAGTAGGAATAGCCCAAGTATCTAATCTGGATGATTATAAACCTTTAATATTACCTGTCATTATAATAAGTTTATCACTATCAAATTGGATTTATGATAATCTACCAGATATGTTTAGAGTTGCAAAAGAAATATATCCATATTATGCAATTCCATTTCAAATAATAATACCATTGATAGTATTAGTTGTATCTATAATTAGAAATAAAAAGGGAAATAAAAAAGTTTTAAATGAATAAACCCATAAAAGTTATGGGTTTATTTTAATTCTCTACCGGTTTCATAGAGATCTTCTAAAGGAACTTCTATGTTTTCTAAAGTTTCTAGAACTTTAACTATTGCAGTATTACTATCTTCTTTTATATGTTCAATCCAAACCGAGGTTCCTTTATATAATACTTCCACATTTTCTGACATATCAATTACTTCATTTGCTTTCAAACTATTCATAGAATCTTCCTTTCAAGATTTAAAAAGTATAAAAGTAGTTTGCTCAAAATACAAGAAAAAAATGTAGGACTAAATATATTCAGTCCTACATTTTTAGGAATAAAGAGGATAGTAGCAACTATTCAGCTTTATTTATATTAGTTATAACCGTTTGACTGTCAGTATTAACATAATAATCTAATTTAATCTTCATTCCTCTTTTTAGGGAATCTAACTTGCTCTTATCAAGCTCTTCTCCTAATTTGAATGAAAGGCTGGTATCATTAATTTTAACTTCTATGAAGTTGGAATCGATTTGGCCTACATATTCTCCCACAATATTTTTACTTTCCCAAGTTAAGGTGTTTAACAGTAATTGTTTATTATCTGTGTCTTCATAATCAATAGAAACCTGCTGATTAGATTCAGGTTCTATATAGGGTAATAAATTTTTTAATGGTTCAGAAAGTCTAAAGGACTTAGCTTCTCCATTTACTAAGATCTCTGCAGAATTATTATCGATTAAACCTACATATTGATATTTGACTTTAGTATTAACATTATCTTCATTGTTTTCACCATTGTCAGTGTCATTTGAAATATCTCCATCCTTATCTAGATTATCAATATTGTCCTGGGAAGGTTGGTCATTATCTTCGGAATCATCACCACAGGCAACTAACGAGAAAGTGATAAGTAATATTAACATTAAGACTAAAAATCTTTTCATACAATCATCCCTTCTTTATATTAGTTTTGTATAAGACTTTATTAATTAGATTAAAGAAATAAAACTATCTATAAGATTATTCTAATATAATTGCAAGAAAATATCCAACATTATTATATTAGGATTTCAATTATATTTAAATAATACCCATTCTTTTTATTAATATTAGTTAAAGGGATATAAAATATGAAAGGTAAAAGAAATTTAAACTAAGAAAAGTTAGTTTTTTATAAAAAAATTAGGAGATCATGACTTATGGTCTCACCAATTCCTTGCTCTCTGTACCTTACACTTTGAACAGAACAAAGGAGCGCCTAAGACGCCTTTGTTCATTTATGGAGTGTTTATAGGTTTTATAATATATCAGAAAGATAGTAGAAAAAAGCTAATTATTAAGCTTAATCCACCAATGACGGAACTGTAAATGACAATATTCTTTTTATAGGAGTTAAATGAACTCATGACTTCATCTCCTTTCAATATTTATTATACTTTAATGATATTTGATAAATATAATGGTTGTGTTAAGGATGTGAAAATAACATGTTAACTATATTGTCACTTATTTATATTGATAAATATTTTAATATGGGTATAATATCACTATAACTAGAAAGGGAGATGGTACTTTGAATTATATTATTATAACGGGAGCATCTAAAGGACTGGGAAAGGCTCTAGCTGAGAATATGATGGATGAAAATAATCATTTATTTTGTATTTCTAGAACTGTAAATGAAGAATTAGTGGAAAAAGCTAGAGAAAACTGTACAAATCTAGATTATATTAAGTATGATTTAAATAATGTTACAGGAATAGAAGGATTAATTGATGATATTTTTTCAAAAATAGATGGAAAAAACGTTGAATCTATATACTTAATAAATAATGTAGGTATTGTTACTCCAGTGAAACCCGTTGAGAAATGTAGTGCTGATGAGATTATTAGTAATGTTAATATTAATTTAATGGCACCTATGATAATGACCTCAGCTTTTATCAGAAAAACTAAAGATTTAGAGGCCAAGAAAAGAATTATAAACATATCTTCTGGGGCAGGAAAGAGACCTATATTTGGCTGGGGACCGTATTGTACATCTAAAGCAGGTTTAGATTTATTCACTAGATGTGTAGGGTTAGAACAGGAAGAAAATAATTATCCTATTGAAATACTATCCTTTGGACCTGGTATAATGGATACTGATTTACAAAGAGAGGTAAGGTCATCTAAAAAGGAAGATTTTGTACAGTTAGATGATTTTATAGGATTTAAAGAAAACGGGAAATTAGCTACACCGGAATCAGTAGCAAATATAATTATTGATTTACTTGAAAAAGATGAGTTTCAACAGGGTGGAGTTGTTGATGTGAGTGATTTTAGATAAAAATAATAGGGAGCTCCCTATTATTTTTTTTGCTCAAAAAAACATGATATGGGTATGAGAATAGAAAAGGCCAAGCCTACACTTTAAAGGGTAACACCGATGTAGCATATTATAAGTTGTTTAAGCCTAAATATAGAAGATAAAATAAGTGTAACAGACTTAAAGGATCCCTTTAGCGGGCAGTGCTGGTTGCTAAGGAATACATAATCATTTAATCTATAAAACTCTCTAACTTCTTATTATTAGGAAATTTTTTTCTTAAACCTTGTAAATACTTTTGCGTATACTCATATCCTTTTGTTGAATTATATATAAGAGCAGTACCTAAATAGTGCTTTAATTTATCTGGTTCTATTTCTTTTAGTTTTTCATTAATTGTAAATGCTTTATCATAATTTTCTTTCTTAAGATAACAATCAAGTTTAGTTTCATATAAAAATACTAAGTAGTCTTTGTCATGGTCTTTTTTCAATTCTAATAAATAATCTACTTCTTTAATACACTTATCATATTCCATAGCCTCAAAATAAGAATTCAGTAAATAAGAACTTGATAATTGAATAAATGCTGAGTTGTTTTCTTTTTTCTTATATTTTTCCAAATGCTTAATGGCCTTATCATAATCTCCTGTTTCAAAATATGAAATACCCAAATTCATATATATCCACTTTATTTCTTTACTATATTCATTCTTTTTATTACTTTCTGCAGACTTTTTTGCTAAAGTAAAAGTATTTATTGCCTTATTGTAGCTAAGAAGTTTTCGTTCACAAATCCCTTTTCTAAGCAATGTAGGTACATCTAATTGTCTTTTAGTTTGTATTTTATTATAAATTTTCAGAGCCTTTTTATGTTTTCCATTTTCGTAGTATATATTAGCATCTTCTAACGTAAACCTTTTATTATCTTTTATTGTAATATCTTTATCATCCTTCATAGCAACTTCTTTATAAAAAGGGTTAAAGTATATAAAAGCACAACTTATTAATACGAATATTGATATTAAATATATATAATTCTTGTATATTTTACGCATTGTTTACCACCTTTCATCTTTTTGTTTTTTATTGTTGACAAATATATTATATTATATTATATTATATTATACTCTTTGTTGTCAACAAATGGTTTAACATATTATTTTTTCCTTTCATTTATTGTAATCACTATATAATATTTATATAATATCAGTACCTAAGTTAACTTATGGAAGTAAAATAAGGGAGGAGTTTAAAATTGAAAAAAGCATTTAAAAAATTATTTATTTTGAGCATGATTTTTTGTATCACAATAGTTCCATTCATAGTAAATGCAACTTCTATCTCAGTATTAGATGATCCGAAAGGAACACATTCTATTAAAACAATTTTTCCTAGAAAATCAAACTCAAATAGAAATACTATTATGCCTATGATAGATGGATTTGGTACAGAGGTAAGAAAGACAGATTCTGATTCGGATCCTTTGTATGTATGTGGTATAAGAACTAATGCTTCATTAGAGGTAAAAGTTATAGATGGATTATTTAGAGAAAACTATAATCCTAATACTGGTGAAGTTTATGATACTCAGTTGTTTTTGGATGATAGAGGAGACATATATATAAACACTCTTAATTCTGAAATAATAAACACTCCTAAATGGGAGGAATATCGTAATAATACAGAATTCAGTACAGTTGCAAAGATACAGGGTGAAGAATATTCTAGTGAATTTTCAAGAACTTTAACTTATGAAGAAGCTCACGACTTTCTGCTAACAGGAGGTATAGATATGTCTATACCAGGATTTGGTTCTATTAGCAGTACTGCTGAGTTAAAAGATGCTTATAAATCTTCTGAAACAAAAAGAGTCAGTGCCAAAATGACTCATAACTTTAAAGCTTACTTTGACGTAGATATGGAGGTAAGGGGATTAGGTAAGATAAAAATATCTGTTAAATAATATATTTTTTTAGTGACTACAAAATGAAAGGAATCAAGCTGTCTTTGAGTATAAAGTACTTTATACTCAAAGACAGCTTTTTTATAAGAAAGAAACCTTGGAGATGATGAATGTATATTATTGAAAAATAAAGGATCAAAATCAAAAAAATATAATAATATAATTTAAGCTTTAGGGGAATTTTAATTAGACACATATTATTTTACTTAGAAATACAAAATATGGTATCATAGTAGTTAGATAAAAAAAGTAGAGGCTGATTAAAATGGAACAAAATATAAGGATAAAGATGTCAGTAAGAAACTTAGTAGAGTTTATAATGCGTTCCGGTGATCTAGATAGTAGGTTTATGAGTGCTTCTAGAGCAGTGGAAGGAACCTTTGCCCATCAGAAGGTTCAAAACTCGGGTATAGAGGGATATACTCCAGAAGTGACTTTAAGATATAATGAAGAATACAAAGGCTTTTTATTTAGTATTGACGGAAGAGCAGATGGTATAATAGAGAGTGATGATAATATAACAATAGACGAAATTAAAAGTACTACTAGACCGTTAGAAATTATAGATGAGGATTATAATATGCTTCACTGGGCCCAGGCGAAATCCTATGGATATATATATTGCAAAGATAATAACTTAGATAATATTGATATACAGTTAACATACTTCCATCTTGATACAGAAAATATAAAATATATAACTAAGACCTTCACAATAGAAGAGCTAGAGAACTTTTTTTATGGATTATTAGATAAATATCTTACTTGGGCAGAGTTTACAAGGGATAGACAACTGGATAGAAATAATTCAATAAAAAATTTAAAATTTCCCTTTGATAAATATAGACAAGGACAAAGAGAATTGGCAGTGGCATCCTATAGAACCATAATTGAAAGCAAAAACCTATTTGCACAAGCCCCAACAGGAATAGGGAAAACAATATCTACAGCATTTCCATCTATAAAGGCAATCGCAGAAAATGAAACTTCTAAAATATTTTATTTAACAGCTAAGACAATAACTAGACAAGTTGCTGAAGATACGGTGGAGATTATGGTGGATAAAGGCTTAAAGGTCAAAACCATAACCATCACAGCTAAGGATAAGATATGTTTTAAAGAGGAAAGTAATTGTAATCCAGAATACTGTGAATATGCAAAGGGACATTTTGATAGGATAAATGATGCAATATTAGATATCTTAACAAATGAACATATTATTACTAGAGATAAAGTAGAAGAATATGCTTTAAAACATAGGGTATGTCCATTTGAGTATTCTCTAGATTTGGCTATATGGGCAGATTTTGTAATATGTGATTATAATTATGCCTTTAATCCCACAGTGTATTTAAGACGATTTTTTGATGATAATGAAGGGGATTATGTATTTTTAATAGATGAAAGTCATAATTTAGTTGACAGATCAAGGGAAATGTTTTCTACTGAACTAAATAAAGAAGACTTTTTAAATTTAAAAAGAATAATGAAGGATAAAGATAAAGAAATAACAAAAGTACTTAAAAGATTAAATAAATTTATGTTAGATATGAAAAAGAAATGTGGCGATGAGTATAGTTATATACAAAAGGAACATCCAGAAAAGATCTGTGGTCTACTACGAAGATTAACCTCAGAAGCTGAGGACTGGTTAATAGATAACGAGAAGACTGAAGGGTATCAAGAATTATTAGACTTATATTTTGATGCTATGGCATTTTTAAAGATATCTGAATTTTATGATGAAAGATATGTAACTTACGTTGAAAGGGATAGAAAAAATGTATTATTAAAACTATTTTGTTTAGATCCATCTTATCTTCTTAGGGAAGCAATAAAGCGAGGAAAATCAGCTATATTTTTTTCGGCTACATTAACTCCCTTAGAATATTTTAGCAATATACTAGGGGGAGATAAAAAGGATTATAAAATGGCATTGGCTTCTCCCTTTGATAGAAATAACTTAGGTTTGATAATTGCTGATAATGTATCAACAAGATACAAAGATAGAGAAAAAACATATGATATTATAGCTGATTATTTATACAATATGGTTTCTAGCAAGAAAGGAAATTATATAGTTTTCTTTTCATCCTATAAATATATGAATACAGTGTATGAAATTTTTACAGATAAGTATAATCAGATAGATACAATAATACAAAATAAGGACATGACAGAGATTGAAAGAGAAGAGTTTTTAATAAATTTTAAGGCAAATAGTGATACTACATTATTAGGATTTGCAGTATTAGGTGGCATATTCTCAGAAGGAATAGACCTTAAAGGGAAGAGATTAATAGGTACAGTTATAGTGGGGGTAGGTCTTCCAGGTTTGTGTTTAGAGAGGAATATAATTAGGGACTATTTTAATGAAAAAAATAATATGGGATATGAGTATAGTTATATGTATCCTGGAATGAATAAGGTTTTACAGGCAGCAGGACGGGTAATAAGGTCTGATGATGATATAGGTACAGTTCTTTTAATAGATGATAGATTTTCATATACAAGCTATAAAAGGTTATTTCCAAAACATTGGAATTATTATAAAAGGGCTAGAAACATTAAACAGCTTTCAAATTATTTAAATAATTTTTGGGATAAGAAAAGGAAGTGAGAATATGAAAAATATTGGACTAGTACTAGAAGGCGGGGGTATGAGGGGAGTATATACAAGTGGTGCTTTAGATTTCTTTATGGATAAAGGATTATACTTTCCATATACCATAGGAGTTTCAGCAGGAGCATGTAACTCATTATCATATATATCTAGACAAAGAGGAAGAAATAAGATTGTTACCATTGATTATATCGATCATCCTAGATATATAAGTTATAAAAATTTAATAAAGAAAAAGTCTATTTTTGATATGGATTTGGTTTTTGATGAAATACCAAATAAGTTAGAACCCTTTGATTTTGATAGGTTTCATTCTTCCAGTGAAGAAGTAGCCATAGGAGTTACAAATTGTATAACAGGGGAACCGGATTATTTTTATAAAAGTAAATGTAAAGATATTTTAAAAGTAGTAAGGGCATCAAGTAGTTTACCGTTAGCTGCTCCCATGATAAACATAGATGGAAAAGAATATTTAGATGGTGGCATAGCTGATCCGATACCTATAAAAAAATCCATTTCTGATGGGAATGATAAAAATATATTAGTTTTAACCAGAGATAAAACATATAGGAAATCCCCTGTTAAATTAAAGAAACTAATTGAGTTTAAATATTCTGATTATCCAGGATTAATTGAGGCCATGACCAGCAGATATGAGAGGTATAATGAAACATTAGATTATATAGAAACATTAGAAAAAGAAGGTAAGGTTATAGTAATAAGACCTTCAGAACCTCCAAATGTTTCAAGACTTGAAAAAGATAAAGGGAGGCTAACTGATTTATATACTCAAGGTTATAATGATGCTAAGGAATTATATGATAAAATTAAGTTATTTATAAAAGAAAAAGGGGTTTGTAAAGGGGAATAATCATGAATATAGAGACTAAAAGAGAGGTTTTTTCTTGGGTTAAAGCTATAGGAATAGCTCTAGTAATAGGTTTTATTCTAAAGTATTTTGTATTTAGACCTGTAGGGGTGTTAAGTTATTCTATGGAACCAACCCTTAAAGAAGGGGATGTGGTTATCCTATGGAAGTTTGGTTATAATTTCAAAGAACCTAAGAGGGGAGATATAATAGTTATTAATAATGAAGATAAAATACAAGATAAAAGTTTGGTAAAGCGAATTATTGGATTACCAAAGGAGAATATAAAGATAAAAGATCAGAAGGTTTACATAGATAGTAAAGAATTAAAACCAGATTATACTGATAAAACTACAGATAGTTCAAAGAAAATAGATATTGTTATACCAAAGGAAAAATATTTTGCAATGGGGGATAATAGACCCAATAGCAGAGATAGTCGAGATAAATCAGTTGGACTTATTGATGAAGATAATATAGAAGGAAAAGTTATATTTAGAATATGGCCACTTAATAGATTTGGTACAGTAAAATAAAAATTTTTATGATAGCTATTAAAAATTTTATGATTAAACTTATTACTTTAGTTTATGATTAAACTTATTACTTTAGTTTATGATTGAACTTGTTATTTGAATTATGATTGCAACGGTTGTTGGGGGATTCCTAATCCTCCAACTTATTTCTTTATTCCTAAGACAAAATTGACAAAATATGATACAATGGACATACAACATATGGTGGTTAAAAGTTCTGAAATGAGTCTTGACAACTATATATAGTATTACAAAATATTGAATCTAGGAGGAGGCTATGAAACAAGTGATATTAATAGATGGAGTAGTAGGAGCAGGAAAAACAACCCTGGGAAGAATATTAGAAAAAGAACTTAATACGGAATTATATGAAGAATTAACAGATCAAGATACCCATAGACTATTAGATAAGTTTTATGCAAATAAAAAAAGATGGGCATTTACACTTCAGGTGCATTTTTTAAATAAAAGGTTTCATATGATAAAGGAAATACATAGAAATAATGGAGGTATATTAGATAGAAGTATATTTGGAGACAGGATATTTGCTTCTATGCTTAATGAGGATGGGGAAATGTCTGATGAAGAGTACAGAACATATTCAACATTACTTGATAATATGTTAGAACACTCTAAAAATCCAACTATTCTTATATATCTAAAGTGTAGTGTTGACAAAGCGGTTGAAAGAATAAAACTTAGGAATAGAGGGCTAGAGGCAACAGTCCCTATAAGGTATTGGGAAAGACTTAATGAAAAATATGAAAATTGGTATCAGGAATATGACTATTCTCCAAAGGTCACTATAGATATGGATAGAATTGATTTAAAAAATAAAAATGATAGAAGAGAAGTAATAGACAAAATAAAAAAAGAAATATTATTGATAGAAGATCATAAAGTAGTAGCAAAGCTATAAAAATAGAGATATGAGATTAAAATTACTTTACTAAATGAAAGTATAGTAATATAATTTTATTATAAGAGGTTAATATTGGTTAAAAGATAAAATTATATTATAAGGGGATGTTAGTTTGATCAAAAGAATTAAAGAGCCTGTAAATTGTCTAACCCATTTATTTGGGGCTATATTGTCCATAGTCGGATTAGTATTATTAGTCTATAATGCGGCGGAAACTGCTACGGTTTGGCATATAGTAACTTTCTCTATATTTGGAGCCAGTCTTATTGCCCTATATACCGCAAGTTCTGTGTACCATATGCTTGATATATCAAAAAAAATCAATAGGATACTTAGAAAAATAGACCATATGATGATATATTTTTTGATAGCAGGTACATATACTCCCATATGCTTAGTTGCCCTTAGGGGAGCTTGGGGATGGACTATCTTCACTATTATATGGACAGTTGCAATAGCAGGGATGATTATAAAAGCAGTATGGATAAATGTACCTAGAATAGTATCAACACTTTCTTATATTATAATGGGGTGGATAGTTGTTATTGCATTTTTCCCCCTTGTAAAGAATCTATCCTTAGCAGGGGTAACATGGTTAATCCTTGGAGGGGTAATGTATACGGTAGGTGGAGTTATCTATGCATTAAAGAAACCTAATATTACAAATAAATATTTTGGGTTCCATGAGATATTTCACATATTTATAATACTAGGTAGCATATGTCATTTTATAGTTATGTTTAATTATATATTATATATTTAGAATGAATAGCTGGAAATTTTGAATGTTAAAAAGGCACTTTCCAGCGCCTTTTTATTTATAATTAAATATTTTTAAGCATTTTGTAAAACAAAACTTTTAAGTTTATTTATTCGATGAATAAAGTCCCTATTAGATAATAAAGAATATTTTAAATGTAGTAGCATTTTTTGATTTGGACTATTATTTGGACTATTATTTTGTGACTTATTTGTTCTACCTTGATGTTCTTTTAAAATTTTAATAAATTCATCATCTAAAGAGTTTCTAAATGAAGATTTTTTATTATTAACATTTCCCAATAGATTAACTTGATCTTCAATTACTTTTGAAATATTTAAAAGATATATATCTATGTCATTTTGAAATTCTTTTAGACTTAATAGATTACCAGATCTACCAAAAGTTTTACCTTTCTTATAAAATTGTTTTGCCATTTCTTCCGCTTTTGAATAAATGTCAACACTAATTTTATGTTGAAGAGAACTAGAACTATTTTCAATACTATAATGTGAAGGAAACCTAAGATTGTTAGAATGTAATTTTAAAATATTATTACATAAAAAATCTATATCAAGAAAGCTATAATTCTCTTCATAAAAATTATTTATATCCATAGATAAATCTAGTGTGTCTGTAGTTTTGTGTTTTGAATTATTGTAGACCTTTGTTGCTTGAGGGTTACTAATTTTATGGGTGTAGTTATAAGGATTAACTTTATTGGTTTGTAAACTTTGGAAATGTATCATAAAATCCTCCTAACATCTAAATGGTTACACTTACTTCATAGCTACTTTGTGAAGTGCCACTAGCAGATTTAATTTTTACAAAATATACTCCACGTGATAGATCATTGAAAGTAACTGAATTCATAACTTTATTGCTAGATTCGTCATAACCTATACGGTTGCCATATTCATTATATACATAAATATCGTAATCACATTCAAAGGGCATATTAGTTAATATAAATGTACATTTTCCTCCTTCATGATGATATTCATAATAATCATCACTACTGTCTTTTGAAGTTATAGTTCCCTTCTTCCACCTGTTTGCCCCAATAGTATCTGCTGTCCTAAAGTCATTATTAGGCTCAGATTCCCATAAATTTTGATTACCGTACACATTAGATGCAGTTAAGAATAATAAACAAACAATAAATAAACTAATAAATTTTTTCACTTCACCATCTCCTTTTTTCTATTTTTTATAGCAATAACTTACAACATGATATTACCAAAAGAATAAATATATGTCAAATATATCTAGACATACAAAATATTTTGTCAAAAGAAAGTTATTTCATAAAAATTAAGATACAGTTAATAAAGTACCTGTAAAAAATTTAGTTTATGAATATTAAAGGAGATGACTATAAGATAGTCATCTCCTTTAGATTAAATAACTTTTAATAAATTATTTTCAATACAGATATCCAACGATAATTCCTTTTTACCATTATTGTCAAATATAATAACCACAGTATTATCATATATTCCATTTATTTTTCCAAAACCAAACTTTTTATGATTAACAGAGTCACCCACTTTAAATCCACCTGATATTACATTATTATCTTCATTTACTATAGTTTCTATTTCAGATATAAATCTAGATTGGGAAACCCTATCACGGTTTTTTTCCTTTACAGTTATTAAATCTAAATTTTCCTTAGCCCTAGTCATTGCAACATAAAAAAGTCTTCGTTCCTCTTCTAAATCACTTATATCACCTATATTGTAATTTTCTATGGAACTCGAAGACGGGAAATCCCCGTCTATTAAATCAATTATAAAAACATTATTAAACTCTAAACCCTTGGCAGAATGGATGGTGGATAAAGAAATAGCATTTTTATTAAAGTTATCTTTTGAATTTAACATTATGCTCTTTAGATTATCAAGTCTATTTAAAAACTCAATAAATGATGTTGTTTCAAGGGCAATGGTTTTCAATGTTGATAATATATTTTTTATATTGTCATAGGAATAATTAAACTTTTCACATTTATCTAATAGATGTTTTTTATATTCTAGGTTGTCTTCAATAAATAAGATACCATGGTAGGGTCTTTTTTTAGATAATTTATGAAAATCCCTCTTTAGATTTGATATATTGTTTCTTTGAAAGGGTTTAAAACCAGGATAATCCATTAATCTATCAAAAACAGATGTATTTCTATCTCTATTTTGAATGTAGTTTAGTGAAGCCTTAGAAAGGTAGCCCTTCATTTTAAAATATATATGTTCAAATGAAGTAGTATCGCTATTATCTAAAGTTAACCTTATAAAAGATTTTATGTCATGAACAATCCAATGATTAAAAAAGCTAAGTTTGGAATCCCTGTTATAAAAAGGGATATTGTTTCTATTAAGAACTTCTGCCAATGTTATTGCCGAGATATTATTTCTAAATAATATGGCGGTATCAGAAAAGTTAGTATCTTTAGCTAGTTTATTTATTATATATTCATATTGTTTAAATTCATCTTTAAGTTTAATTATATTTATAGGTCCTTTGCTGTCGTTATTAGTAAATATGTTTTTATTGTATCTTGTTGTATTACTTTTAATAAAGTCATTACATACAGATACAATATTTTTGGTTGAACGGAAGTTTTCTTCCATAAAAAAAGTTTTAGCATCTTTATATGTGTGTTTAAAATTAAGAAGATCTTTAGGACTTGCTCCCCTAAAGCCATATATAGATTGATCATCATCGGCCACTACAAATAAGTTGTTTTTAGGATTAACTAGGGTTTGTACTATCTTATTTTGTATTTTAGAAGTATCTTGTCCTTCATCCAGCTGTATATATTTATATCTGTTTTGATATTTCTTTAATAGACCAGGGGTGTTTCTTAAGATATCCAATGTCATAGTAAGCATATCATCAAAATCAATAAGGTTATTTTCCCTTTTATAATTTTCATATAGCTTAAATATTTTATCAAAGTTTTTAATATTAAAGTTATCATAGTCTTTAAAATTAGAAATATCTATCATCATATTCTTTACAAAACCTATGGAATTTAACAATTCCTCTAGTTTATCATCATTGATATAGTTATTATTAAATTTGCGGTATATTCCCTTTAAAATATGGGTCTTATTAAATTTACCCTTTATACCTTCTATTAATTTGTAAGTTATGTTATTAAGATATGCATATTCCTTTATAAGCATAAAAGCGAAGCTATGGATAGTGGAAAATTTTACACGTTTATTTATGGTATTACCAAAAATATCGCTAAATCTATTGTTCATATCCCTAGCTGAAGCTTTACTAAAGGTAATAGATAAAATGTTTTTAGGGTTTATGTTATGGTTCATTATTAAATTAGCAGTTCTACATATTAAAACAGTGGTTTTACCAGCACCAGGGACTGCCAATATAACAGCAGGTCCATCTTTATGGGATACTGCTGATTTTTGTTGGGGATTTAAATCTATATTAAAATTATCATTAAGAAGATTAAAAAAATTATTCAAAATTATGTCCTCCTTAAATATCTTTCATTATGTTATTGTAACATACAGTTTAATATCAATAAATAATAATCTATATAGGGTATCAATAGATTCAGCTTGGTCTATTTATATTTATAGACAAAAAACTAAAAAATAACACCTGAAAAATAGATATATTCTAAACTTTGGGAGATATTATTTTGTATAGAGTAATAAAATGTGATATAATTTAATATAATTAATACTAGGTACTAATAACTGATGCTAGGAGGTGGTTAGTTGACTAAGGAACTATTTAAAGCTCAAGATATATATAATAAAAATATCCTATTTACCGGGAAAAACAATAAAAAGATAGAGGCTTATATAAAAAAGTATATAAAGGGATTATCTAAAGATGGAAATTATATTTTTCTATTGGATTCCTTTTGGTCCAAAGAACGGTATCATAGATTTAAAGGTTCTAGATACTTAAAGGAAATAGAGCGGAGATATCATATTAAGTTATCGGTGGATGATTTTATGCAAAAAGAAAACATATTTGATTATATGGATAATAAGGAAATTAACATACTAAAAGTTAAGTCAATAATAGGATATATGAGTGCAGCGGAATTATTTCCTGTTATAATATCTAAAATAAATAATGATATAAAGGGGAATAATGCATATATATTAATAAATGATTTTGTACTTGAAGAGTTAGATGATGATGCCTTTTTAGATCTTTATACATCTATAAATAATCAAAATATAAACTTCTTTGTTTATAATAAAAATAAGTCACTGCCTAAGAATTTAACAATGATAATTGATGATATTATAAAAGCGGAGTAAATGATTAACAAGACTTCTATCTATTCTATTGCATAATTAAAAACTTATTCTTTTTTTTATATCTTCTATAGAACAAAGAAGCATTAAAGCTGTCTTTGTTCCTTTATATTTTTTATATTTATTGATTCCGCCTAATCTCTTAACTATTTTTTTATATTTTCTATAACTTTGATAAACACTAATACATATTAATGGGAAGGGGTGGGTTAATATATATATAACTATAAAATTTAAAAAATCTAATAAAGAGGTAAAGGTGTTTCCGGGACAGACACTACTTTCTATTGCCAGGGAACATGGAGTAAGGATACCTTCACCATGTGGAGGGAATGCATTATGTGGAGGTTGTAGAGTGAAGATATTGGAGGGAAATGATACCTTTGATGTAAGTGCAGAAGAATATAATAAGTTGTCAGATGAACAGATTGAAGCAAATTATAGGTTAGCATGTAGTTTTATACCATATAATGATATAACGGTAAATATATAAAAGCTGGAACATTTTGTGTTCCAGCTTTTATATATTTATAAAAAAATTGAACCTATTATAGTACTTAATACTCTAATAGATAAAGGGAGGGAAAATAGATGAAAACAAGAAAAATAAATTATCCATTATTAATAGGTAGTATTATTCTAGTATTATTTAGTATCCTTATAATATTTAGAGAAGACATTATAAAGTATGATCCCTACGGGATGAGTTTAAAAACTTTAAAAATCGAAAATGGTGAGTTTATTAGTAAGGACCCCGATATGCCGCCAAATTTTAATCATTTATTTGGTACTGATTTAGTAGGAAGAGACATATTTAGTCAGATAATATATGGCGCTAAATATACTCTAGGTATTGGTATAATTGTGGCAATATTTAGACTTATTATTGCTCTACCATTGGCTTTAATATCTGGATTTGGTAATAAAAAGGTTAGTAAAATAATTGATTTTTTTGATAGCTTTTTTAGTACTATACCCACATTAATATTTTGTATTATAATACTAAGTTTTAATAAAATTAGAGATACTGAGTTCAGTCAGTCAGTAACTATGTTTATTATTGTATTAACAGTAGTAGGTTGGGCAAGGCTTAGTAAGCTACTTAGGGAAAGAACAAAAGAAATTTTAAACGAGGGTTTTATAACTGGAGAAGTAGCTACAGGGAAAAGTAGGATGTTGATAGCTACACAAAATGTAGTACCCCATTTAACTGCTAATATTATAATAAATACTTTCTTCGAAGTAGGTAGGGCTTTAATGCTTTTAGCCAGTCTAGGGATATTTAACATATATGTGGGAGGTACAATTTATCCTTATAGATTATTGGGAATAGAAAATCATCCCCTTAAGGCAACCTTTGAGCCAGAGTGGGGTGGAATGTTAGGAGATAGTATACATGCTTTAATGTCAAAGAAAAGTTGGATTGCTTTTTTTCCAGCCTTAGCATTTTTTATTAGTATATTAGGGTTTAACCTTTTCGCTGAAGGATTAAAAATAGAAGTAAATAAAAGAGATTCAAGGTTTATTTCCCATTTAAGAAAAATACCATTTCATTTATCACCTAAAACATTTGTATATGAAATTAAAAATATAAATAAATGTAAAAAGCATGTGGCTATAAAATTCATTTTAATAATAGTAATAGTTATACCAATAATAATACCTCCACCAGAGAGTTTACTTAAAGTAAATGTTAATACCGCTTTTGGCCATATAATGGAATTTGATAAAGATAAATATCAAGGAAGAATGGTTGGGACTAAAGGCAGGGATATGGCATGTAAATATATAGTAGATAATCTGCGGGAATATGGATTGGAGTCATATTTTAAAGAAGGCTATATAAAAACAGTAGATTCAATTGATACAATTGGAGATATCGGTGAAAATCAACTATTAGTATTAGATGATAATGGAGAGAAGATTAAAGATTTTAAGTTTAGAAGGGATTATAGTTATACATTTTTTAATACCTATAAGGCTAGTTATTATACTAAAGAAAATTATGGAAACATATTGACTTTAAGAAATTTAAAGAGGAAAAATTTTGATAGATATAAAAGATACTTTCTATTATTAGATGATAATAAATTTACTGATACATATGAATTATATGATTATATCTATAATCTAGAGGACAAAGTTAACATTAGAGGGATAATAATGCCTAGAAGTCCAATGTTTAATTATTCCTTTAACAAGAAGTTTAATCTATTAGAAGCCTATAAAGAAGAGCCTAAATTTAATGCTCCCATAGTTTTGGAAACAGATAGAGAAATTATAGAAGAGTTAAAAAAACTAGAAGGTAAAAGAATGATTTGTAAAAATGATATAGAAAAAATAAGTGGTTTTAAATATAAAAATATAGCAGCCGTAATAAAGGGAAAAGATAGTAGCAAAGAAAAGCTAATAGTATCTACCAATTATGACTATCTAGGATACGATGGAGATATTAAATATAAAGGATTGCTGTACAATGGAACATCTATATCGGCTACATTAGAAATGGCAAAAGAATTATCACGATTAGAAGAGAAACCAGAACAAGACATAATTTTCTTATTCTTTGATGGATCAACATTTAAAGGAAATACTGGTGCTAGTATGTATTTAAAGGAAGAGGGGCTAGATATATTTAAAAATTCATTTGTTATTAGTATGAATAGTCTTGGCTTAGGGAAGAGTGATTCACTATTTTTTGATACCTCGTTTGCAGGAACGGTGGAAAAACGATATTTTGAGTATTCCAAATATATAGAAAAGAGAGGAGAAGAACTGGATTTAATAGTAAAAAGGCAGCGCCTACTATATGGAGATGAAGATCTGTCAAGTATACATACTTTTGGGGGAAAGGGTATATTCTTTAGTTCTATGGGTTTTAATTCAGATATAGAAAAGTTTAAAGATGAGATGTATGCTACAGAACAAAGTGATTTAAACTTAATCGATAAAAAATTGCTAAAAGAACAAATACAACTTATACTAGATACTATTATATATATAACATATTAAATAAATACAATATTCAGAAAAATGCCGCAATAGCATGGTATAATAAAATAAAATACAAAAACATACAATAGATGGAAATGGGGGAGATGTATGAATGTAAAAAAGATAAATTATCCATTGATAATTGGAGTTATTATTGTACTATTGCTAGGGGTAATAGTGGTGTTTGGAGATCGTATTATTACATATGATCCCTATGGAATGCAATTACAAACATTTACTATGGAAGGAGGAGAACTTAATGTTGCAGATATTGACGTACCACCTAATAGGGACCACTTATTTGGTACAGATATAGTAGGGAGGGATATCTTTAGTCAGATAATATATGGAGCTAGATATACTTTAAGTCTTGGGGTTCTAATAGCATTATTTAGACTTATTATAGCATTACCATTATCTTTAATAGCTGGATTTGGAAATAGGGTAGTTAGTAAAATAATTGACTTTTTTGATAGTTTTTTTAGTACAATTCCAACACTAATATTCTGTATTATCATATTAAATTTTAATCATATAAAGTCTCTTCGATTTGATCAGTCTGTTGTGGCTTTTACAATAGTACTGACCTTTGTAGGCTGGTCAAGACTTGGCAAATTACTTAGGGAAAGGGTTAAAAATATTTTAGATTTAGAATTTATAAGTGGTGAGGTAGCTATAGGGAAAAGTAATTTTTTGATAGCTATTCAAAATGTATTACCCCATTTAACTGTAACAATTATAATTGAAATATTTTTTGAGATAGGAAGGGCCCTTGTACTTCTGGCCAGTCTTGCTGTATTTAAAGTATATGTAGGACATACGATTTACCCATATAGACTATTAGGTTATAGATCGGATACTTTTAAAGCAACCTTTGACCCAGAATGGGGAGGACTCTTAGGGGATAGTGCCTATGCACTAACAGCTAAGAAAAGCTGGATTGCTATTTTCCCAGCCCTTGCTTTTTTTGTTAGTATATTAGGTTTTAATTTTTTGGCTGAAGGATTAAAAATAGAAGTGAATAAGAGAAATTCAAGGGTGATTTCACGATTAAGAAAAATTCCTTTTCACCTATCCCCCAAAACCTTTATTTATCAAATTAAAAACATAAAAAAATATAGAAAACAGGTAATGTTTAAAACTAGTATAGTGTTGGTAATCTTAATACCTTTATTTATTCCTACACCAGAGAGTTTATATAAAATAAATGCTAAGTTAGTTTTTAGCCAAGTGGAAGAGTTTAGTAAAGATAAATATGAAGGAAGAATGTTGGGAACTAAGGGAAGAGATAAAGCCTGTGAATATATAGTAGATAGTCTAAAGGGATATGGATTAAAACCCTATTTTGAAGAAGGTTATATAACTACAATAGAAAGTGGGGACTCAATAGGGGATATAGAAGATAATAAGTTGTCTATATTAAAAGATAATGGCGATATAATAGATAAGCTACAGTTTAAAAAAGATTATAATTATGCTTTCTTTGATGCATATACTAAAAACTATTATAGAAAATTATATTCTGGCAAAATATTAACAGTAGATAAATTGGACAAAGGAGAGTTTGATAAAACATTAGAATACTTTCTTTTACTAGAAGAGAATAGTTTTAACACTATATACCATTTATATAATTATATTAATACATTAAATGAAACAGTTAAACTAAATGGAATAATAATGCCTCAAAATCCTATGTTTAAATATCCCTTTAAAAAGAAGGTAACCTTAATGTCAGTTTTTACTGACAGCATTAAAGTAAATCAAAATGGTCTATTTAACTATAAAGGTGATGTAGAGAATAAACCTATAATCTTAGAGGCAACTAACAATACCTTAGAAAGGTTAAAAAAGTTTGAAGGGCAAAAAATGGTATTTAGAAACAATATAAAAATTATAGATAATGTTAAGTATAAACATATAGCTGCAATGATAAAAGGTAAAGACAGTAGTAAAGAAAAATTAATAGTAACTACAAATTATGACTATTTAGGGTACGATGGAGATATTAAATACAAGGGATTATTATATAATGGAACTTCAATATCAGCTGTATTAGAGATGGCTGATAAATTCTCAAGTGCTAAAGAGAAACCAGAGCGGGACATAATTTTTTTGTTTTTCGATGGATCTAAACATTATAGCAATGTAGGTTCTATGGCTTATTTCTTAAAAGAAGGTTCAGGTCCTTTAAGGGATTCATTCATTGTCAGTATGAACAGTTTAGGGTTGAAAGATAGTGATTATTTATTTTTAGACACTTCTCTGGGAAGAACTATTAAGAAAAAATATTTTGGATATACCCAATACATAGAAAAAAGAGCTGAAGAACTAGGATTAGATTTAAAACGGGAAAAATTATTATATGGTAGTGAGGATATTTTTAATATGCATTCCTTTGGAGGAAAGGGGTTTTTCTTTAGTTCTGTAGCATTAAGTTCATATAACAAATTACACTCCACTCCGCAAAATGATATGAAAATAATAGATAAAGGACTATTAAAAGATCAAATACAACTTATATTAGATTCTATAGTATATATAGCTTATTAAAGATGGTGATAAAAAAGTTAAAAAAAATGAACTTTTTTTAATTCTTTTTACTCTTATAGATAAAGGGGGAGAGAGAAATGAAAATAAGAAGAATTAATTATCCATTATTAATTGGTGGAAGTATTATGGTATTGTTAATGATTTTAATGATATTTGGAGACAATTTGATTACATATGATCCATATGGAATGCAGTTAAACACATTAGAAATGAAAAACGGTGAATATGTTAATGAAAATCCTGATATGCCACCTAATAAGGAACATCTATTTGGAACCGATATAGTGGGAAGGGACATATTTAGTCAAATTATATATGGAGCCAAATATACTTTGAGTTTAGGCATTTTAGTGGCATTATTTAGACTTATAACCGCATTGCCCCTGGCATTAATATCGGGATTTGGAAACAAAATAATTGGTAAAATAATTGACCTTTTTGATAATATCTTTAGCACTATACCTACTTTAATTTTCTGTATCATAATACTAAGTTTTGGCCAAATAAATTCTCTTGAATTCAACCAATCTATAATTGCTTTTATAGTTGTATTGACCTTTGTAGGGTGGGCAAGATTGGGGAAACTCCTTAGGGAAAGAACTAAGGAAATACTGAATACAGATTTTATAAGTGGTGAAATTGCCATAGGAAAAAATAAATTTTTAATAGCCACACAAAATGTGTTGCCCCACTTAACAGCCACTATTATAATAGAGACTTTCTTTGAAATCGGTAGAGCATTAATGCTTGTGGCAAGCATGGGAGTCTTTGGTGTATATGTTGGTGATGTTTTTTATCCATATGAGTTGCTGGGAAAAGAAGGAAGCATCCTTGAAGCTAGCTTTGATCCAGAATGGGGAGGCTTATTAGGAAGTAGTACATATGCTTTAATGGCTAAAAAAAGTTGGATAGCCTTTTTTCCAGCTTTGGCATTCTTTATTAGTATATTAGGATTTAACCTTTTTGCTGAGGGACTAAAAAAAGAGTTAAATAAAAGAAATTCAAGGTTTATTTCCAACTTAAGAAAGATACCTTTTCACTTATCTCCTAAAACATTTATATATCAGTGTAAAAACATGGGGAGATACAAAGGACAAGTTATATTAAAGGTTATTATTATAATAGTAATTGTTGTACCATTATTAATACCTCCACCAAGTAGTTTATATCAAGTGGATACACAAAAAGCTTTTAGCCATGTGCAGGAGTTTGATAAAGACAAATATGAGGGAAGAATGCTTGGGACAGCTGGAAGGGATAAGGCAAGTGAATATATCATAAATAATCTTAAGAAATATGGTCTTAAATCCTATTTTAAAGAGGGATATATAAAGGAAATGGAGTCTAATAATAAGATTGGTGATATTGAAGAAGTAAACTTATCCATAATAGACACTAATGGGGATATAATAAAAAAATTAAAATTTAAAGAAGATTATAAATACACGTCTTTTCATACCTATAGTCCCAGTTATTATGATGAAAAATATTCTGGTGAAATATTAACTGTAAAAAGCTTAGAGGAAGGAAAGTTCATCAATAACAATAAGTATTTTTTATTATTGGATAACAATAAATTTTTTGGTATATATGATCTGTATGATTATGTTGAGAAGATAGAGAAAAAAGTAAAATTAGCTGGTTTAATAATGCCTGAGCATTCTAACTATTCATATAAAAAGAAGGTCAATCTATTGCAGGTTTATGAGAGTAATAAGGAAGAAGAAGAACAACAACTTTATTATAGAGGAAAGGGGACTAAAAAACCGATAATTTTAGAAGTTAATAAAGAAGTCCTAAAAGAGTTAAAGGGATTAGAGGGAAAAAATATGGTCTCTAAAAATGATATAAAGATTTTAGACGGATTTAAATACAAAAATGTAGCAGGGGTAATTAAAGGAAAAGACAGTAGTAAAGAGAAACTGGTTATAGCAACAAATTATGATTACCTAGGATATGATGATGAAATTAAATATAAGGGATTATTATATAATGGGACATCAATATCAGCTACATTAGAGATAGCTAAAACTTTAGCCAATGCCAAGGAAAAACCGGAACAAGATATAGTCTTTGTATTTTTTGATGGTTCAAAATTTAGAAAAGATACAGGTGTAGATATGTACTTAAAAGAAAATGGCTTAGGGTTTTTTGAAAACTCATTTGTAATAAGTATGAACAGTCTAGGATTAAAAGATACCAATACATTATTTTTAGATACTTCTGTAGCTAGTACTAACAAGAGAAAATATTTCGAATATATAAAATATATAGAAAAAAGAGCTGGAGAATTGGGAATAACTCTAAAAAGACAACACTTATTAGATGGATATGAAGACATTTCGAGAATCCATACCTTTGGAGGGAAAGGCATGTTCTTTAGTTCCCAGAACCTTAAATCCTATATAGAAAAGTTACAAGATGGATTATATGGTATGGAACAAAAGGATATTAATGTTATAAGTAAAGAGATGCTTAAGAATCAAATACAACTTATACTGGATACAATTGTATATATATGTTACTAAATTTACTATTGGTAATGTAAAAAGTTCTATGAAAAACTAATGTTATGGATAATACTGGGATAAACCAGTGGAATTATACTAAGTCCACCGTAGCCGCCCTTGACAAACAGTAATCAAATGATATTTAAAATATAAC